>CAZRLQ010000024.1:0-14290 GCA_964600725.1 uncultured Desulfobacterales bacterium | reverse complement strand
CCTCCTTTTTTAGTTCCGGTAAAGTAACCACCTATTTTTGCTTTCGCCATTTCTTTTCCAGGCAGTTTATATGGGATTTATGCCTTAGTTGCAATGACGGATAGTCAAAAAATATCTGTTTTTATGAGCCGGTTTCAAAATGAACATTTTTAAACCGGCTCTTATAATTTTTAATTAAACGGTGCGTTTGTGATTAATATGGGGATGAGAATGAATGTGGGTGTGAAGGTCTGTTTTCAAAGAGGTTTTTCCGTTTTTCAACGCATAAATATGGTCTGTTGTTTTTAACAAAAAGTCTATTTCATGCGATATGATAATATAAGAAAGATCAAGATTTAATAACACCTCCATTAGTCTTGACTTTGTTTTGTCGTCAAGACCGGTGGTCGGTTCATCAAGGAGAAGGATTTTCGGCTTCATTGCGAGGACAGTGGCTAATGAAACCAGCCTTTTTTCACCTCCGGAAAGCTTAAAGGTTATTTTCTCTTCAAAGCCCTTCAAACCTAAATATTCCAATGTTTTCAGTGAAATTTCAATTGCTTCTTCACGTGTTTTCCCCAAATTTAAAGGGCCGAAGGCGACATCTTCTAAAACAGTGGGACTGAAAAGCTGATCATCAGCATCCTGAAACAAAAGTCCGATTTTCCGGCGGACAGGCAAAAAATCTTTTTCTTCATTGACTTGTCTGTCAAATATTTTCAGCCTCCCGGATAATGGTTTGACAAGCCCCATAATAATATGAAAAAGTGTGGTCTTCCCGCTCCCGTTAGAGCCCGTCAAACCGATACGGCTTCCTTTAAACAGTTTAAAATTAAGCTTATTTAAAATTAAAGATTCACTTGAATAGCCAAATGAAATATCTTTAAGATCAATCATGATATTTACGTCCATTCCAGAAACACCATTACAAATATAACGACAGTCATAAAAAGAGATAAGAACCAATCCGCTCTGGAAGAAGAAAACCGGTTAATAGAATAAAATTTTCCACAAAATCCCCTGCAGAGCATAGCCTGGTGCACTCGGTCAGAGCGTATTATAGCTCTGACAAAAAGCATGCCGACAAGATAAGCATATGTTCTGTAAGTATGCAGATTGGTCCCAGGACAAAACCCCCTCAATTTCGCCGCTTTTAAAAGCCGGCTGTATTCCTGTTCAATTACAAATACATAACGATAGGCCATTAATAAAAGATAAACGATTCTTTCCGGAATGTAAAGCCTGCTTAACACGTGTCCCAACGTGGAAAAAGATATAGTTGAAACAAGAGATATAAAAGCCAGCAAGATAGCATATGATTTGAGTGTAATCTGTGCGGAGAGGATAACCCCGGGCATGCTTACTGATATACTGCCGATATAAAAAAAGGGTTCTTTTCCAAAGGTTACAGGAAGGATCATCCAGATAAGAATATTAAAACCGCTTATGACAGCTAATCTTTTGACAACCGCCCACGAATTTAATCCGGCTAAAAAAAAAATCACCAACGAGACGGTAATCGCTGCAAAAAGAACTGGAAATTGTCGTGAAAGTGCTGTGACAAAAGAAAAGAGCGTTGCGAAAAGTACCCTGAGTCTTGGATCAATACGGTGAATCAGAGAATTTCCGTTCGCAAAAGGTTCGCAGATCATTATAAGTCAGTCTTTTTTCGACGATAATTAAAATAAGCGGCAATGCCGACAAATCCGAAAATATAACCGATGCCGCCTAAAATATCGTGGATCGCAGGTCCTTTAGGTTCTCGTAATTCAGCTAACATCCTGATAACCGGACTCAGTTTTTTATCCAAAGCTTTTTCCAGGGCAAACTGGAAATTGTTTGGGTTTAAATTTAATGCCGGTTCAATCTCTGGCTTAATTTCAGACCCGGATACAGTTTTTTTTTGTAGGTCAGCAGGTTCTGCCGGTTCACCGGCTGAAGGCTGGATTTCATCCAATGGGATTGTCCATTCACCTCGATGACCCATCCCGGCTAAAACAACTAATTTCATTGCTGTTTTTTCAGGAATCCTGAAAGAAAATTCACCATGATCATCTGTTTTTCCTTTAAGGAGCTGTTTTCCCTGCAAGCCGGAAACAATTATATCTCCGCCTTTGACCGCTTTTCCGTCACTGAACTTGCTTTCAGTATGTATTGTGTCGCCTTCAACCCATGCAAAAATCGTTACTCTATGCGCATAGGCATAACCTGCATTAATCATCAAGTATGCTGAAATAAATAGAAACAGGCAGCTTATTTTTATCCGGTTGTGAAAATAGAGTTTATAATCTTGTTTCATCCTTTGCTCTCCAAATTCAGCTTATTTCAATTTTATGGAAAGGTTTATGCAGAAAAAAATCAGGCAAGACTTTTTGCCAGAATTTCGGGCTGCACCTGCTTCAAGAATGCTATACAAAACGCTGTAATGATTCCCTCGATTATCATTACAGGAATGTGAGCAGCTACGACAAGAGCGGCGACATTAAAAAAGCCCTCTTCGGTAAACATCAAAGCCGCTCCCACCAGAACAGCGCTGAGCAGCACAGACAGAAAACCGGCTGCAAAAGCAGCGGGCATTGTAATGTATGGCTTTTTTTGAAGCATGGAACTAAAAAGGTAATAACAGATCACAGCCGGTGCCGCCATAATTACCGTATTTATCCCTAAGGTGGTTATTCCGCCAAACTGAAAAATAACAGATTGAAGAAACAGAGCGACAAGCAGAGCGGGAAAAGCCCCCCAGCCAAGCAAAAGTCCCGCAATTCCGTTTAAAATAAGATGAACACTTGAAGGACCAATAGGTACATGAATGAGAGATGCGACAAAAAAGACAGATGATATGATACCTGCCCGGGCTATCTTGTCATAATCTAACCTTTTCAACCCTATTGCAGTGCCCGCCGCAGCAATAGCAGCTCCTGTGAACAGAACCGGCCCTGATAGAACACCTTCAGATATATGCATGAGAAATCCTCTTGGTTATGCTCCCCGCTGCTTGCAGCGGGGCGACTTATTATTTTTCCTAAAACAAAAATTTACAAACTCATTCTACACTTTTTAAACTATTGATATTTTAACAAGAATTAATAGATAAAATTTGTATTTACCAACAGTTTAGGTAACCTCTCAATGAGTCCGTATACCTTATGTTCTTCCCCCTTTGAAAAAGGGGGATTTTACCATCGTTGCCCTATTTCACAAGAAACGTGTTTTAAGCAACAGTCGATTTTATTTATCAACAATATCAAATTGTTGTTCAGTTTGTAAATTCTGAAAAAACATCTTCTTAAAAGCCGTAGAAAAGGATCATTTGGTTTTCCAGTCGTGAAATTTTACCCAAATTACAGCTCCAAGTTCCACATCCTTATCTTTGCCGTCTTGTTTTAACTTGTAATCCGCTTCGTTTAAAGCTGCAAATCCCCACCATCCGGCCTTTGGTACTCCATAAGTAAAAACGCCGTTTTTATCCGCCTTAATGGTTTGGGTAATCATGTAATCTGTCGGTGCTTCTGCCTTTCCGTCATAGTTATTATACTCAACTTCCACCTCGGCAAAAGGAACGGGTTTACCATCAAGCTTGACGATTCCCTGAAAAACATTTCCGGTGTAAAGTCCAAATGGCTTTGTAAGAGGAACGATCTCAGTTTTCAAACCGATCTCCTCATCCCATCCTTCGTCATCTCCAAAGGCGGCAACAACTGTCTTGGTGTAATGAATAATAAAACAATCCTCGGCAGGCTCCCAGTAAGGAACGGGCTCTACATAAAACATGTAAATGCCCGGTCTTTTAATCTTGTAATTAATATTCCATGCAGTATGTCCCCCAAAAGAGGTTTTTTTCAATTTTTTGAGTAAATCAGATTTATCTCCATTGGCTACGACACCAAAAGCTTTTGGTTTTACCATTTCCATTCCATTTTTTTCAAATGGGTGGGAAAAAGAAAGGGTAAGGTTTACGGTTCTGTCGTCTTTCTGCATTACCATTGAATCTGAAGGAATGACCATGCCGAAATGAGCAAATGCTGAAGGAGTTGCTATAAAGAAAGAAACAAAGTAAAAAGAAAATATAAACAGAGCAAAAAGCAATGAAGAAACAACAAAAGATTTTTTCATAAAGGACCTCCTTTAAAGCAAAAAACCACGAATAGAGCTGTATCTTCTTGATACATATTAACCTTCGTGGTTTGAGTTGCTGTTTTTCTGTTTTTTAAAGAAATTGTTCAACAAGTTCAAGGCAGACTTCTGACTGCCGATTAGAGTGTACATATAATATAATAATACGTAAGTCAATTATAAAAAAGAGGCTTTGGTCCTAACTTTGGCCATCAGCAGGTGTAATAAAAAAAACGGAAAAAGATTAATCCGCAGGTTGCGCAGATTAGCGCATATAAAAAGACTGGCCGTTAATCTGCGCAACCTGCGGATAGATTTTTTTTGATAACGGCCGAAAATAGACCAACCCAAAAAAAGGCTATCATATGGAGCGGCTTAACTATTTTATAAGAAGGTTTTTGTTAGTAATTCCAACCTTTATAGGAATTACGATTTTATGTTTTGGACTTATTCAGTTTGTACCTGGCGGACCTGTAGAGCAGATTATTATTAAAATGAAGGGGATTGGCGGTGTTGAATCGGGCATGGGGGTTAAAGCAGGGGAAACAATTTCAAAAGAGCAGAGAAAAGCCATTGAAAGCCATTTTGATTTTGATAAACCGTTTTATATGAGATATTGGAAATGGCTTGTGATCGACAGACTTGGGATGAAAATGGAGTCATATAAATTCCCCAACAAGACCGCATGGCAGTTAATAAAGGAACGTTTTAAGGTTTCGCTCTTTTTCGGCATCAGTGGTTTTCTTTTATCTTATCTTATATGCATTCCTCTTGGCATATTAAAAGCATTGCGTCATAATAAAATGTTTGACTTTTTTTCAAGCATTATTGTCTTTGTCGGGTATGCGGTTCCTGCATTTGCATTCGGCATGGTTTTAAAAATGTTTTTTTGCGGCACAGTGGAAGGTTTATGGGACTTTTTCCCGGTATCAGGATTTCATTCAGAAAATTTTGCAAATCTTATGTTCCGTGAGAAAGTACTGGATGTTTTTCGGCATATGTTTCTTCCGGTGCTTTGTTATGTCATTGGAAATTTTGCTGTATTAACCCTGCTTATGAAAAATTCTCTTCTTGAACAGATGAACAAAGACTATATCAGAACGGTACTTGCAAAAGGGGGGAGTTTTACCAGAGCTATTTGGGGACATGCTCTAAGAAATTCTTTAATACCGATCGCGACCGGATTTGGTTCTATTTTAACTGTAATGTTTGCAGGGTCTGTTATCATTGAACAGGTTTTTGAAATACCCGGCATGGGACGATTGAGCCTGGAAGCGATAACGGGAAGGGATTATCCGGTTTTCATGGGCATTCTTTCACTCACTTCCATTCTGGGTCTTGTGGGGAATATTCTTTCAGATTTTTTATATGTTCTTATCGATCCGAGGATAAACTTTCAGAAAAACTGATATTACACCGCACAGGTCAAAAGTTTTTGTTTAAATAGTGATGAAAAAATTTAAGAATCCAGTCACCCAAAAAAAAATCTTGCGTTTTAAGGAGATAAAACAAGCCTATTTTTCATTATGGATATTGATCATTATTTATCTTGTAAGCCTTGGCTCGGAATTTGTTTGTAACGGCACACCATTGTACGTAAAGTTTAATGGCAGTTCATATTTCCCTGTATTGAAATTTTATTCTGAAAATGTTTTTAAAGGAAATGGGAAAAAGACCAGGCCGAATTACAAAAAGATGAATAAAAGTAAAATTTTTGGCGAAAATTCCGGAAATTACATGATTTTTGCTCCGGTTCCTTTTGGACCTTTTGAAAGTATTGATCCAAAATCGATTCCTGTTTCAGATAATGTAACTGTTTCCTTTGTTCCTGTGCCTATGATTGGAACTGTTAATATAAAAAAAGATTATTCCGTTGCCAGGTCTTATCTGTTTGAATTTTTTGCAAAAAAAGAGGAAAAAGAGATCAAGGGGCATAAGATTACCAAATATTGTCACATTCCAATCGGCTTAAAAAAGGAAGTTGATAAACGGTTTGCAAATAAAAAGGCATTATCTTTATCTATTAAAACAGAATGTTTTGATGGAAGAAAGATACTTGTTTCTCTTTCCACTTTTTCTCCAAGAAAAAAATCGCCCAAAACCGTAAGGCTGACATTCAGGGAAATTGAACCGGAAGAATTGGTTTCCCATAAGCTGGTTTTTAACAAAGATCTTGTATTAATAAAAAAATCCAGTCAGATATGGAATATTGTTTCAGAGTACGACAAAAAGCTTGTCTTTGACTTTTTGCAAAGGCGTTTATCAGCTCCTGTAGATACATTGAGACTCACGATCGAAAACCGGCTTTACAAAGTATCTTTTACAAAAGAAGATATTCGGTTTCCTTTTCCTCCGATAGCCGGACATATAATGGGGATTGATGGAGCGGGAAGAGATGTTTTTGCCAGAATTCTTTACGGCTTTAGAACATCACTCAGTTTTGGTTTGATGCTGGTTTTATGTTCCATGACTATCGGCATTATTGCAGGAGCTGTTCAAGGATATTACGGAAGTATTGTAGACATCACCGGCCAGCGGTTCATTGAAATCTGGAGCACCCTTCCTTTTCTTTATGTAATGATTCTTATAGGATCTCTTTTGGGACGCAGTTTTTTATTGCTTCTGTTTTGCTACGGGCTTTTCAACTGGATTGGAATTTCCTACTATATAAGGGCTGAGTTTCTCCGCTTGCGCAAGCAGCCATTTGTGGAAGCTGCAAAATGTATGGGAATTTCTAATTCAAAGATAATTTTTAAACATATTTTGCCGAATGCAATGGTACCGGTAATTACCTTCTCTCCTTTTATGCTGGTTGGTGCAATAGGATCACTTGCAGCCCTTGACTACCTTGGATTCGGACTTCCACCGCCTACCCCGAGCTGGGGAGAGCTGCTTTTTCAGGCACAGCAGTACAGATGGGCGTGGTGGCTGATTCTTTATCCATCTACGGCTTTATTTGTGGTTATGCTCCTTTGCATTTTTGTCGGAGACGGTATAAGAAATGCTTTTGACCCTAAAAGATACAGTCGGCTTAGATAATGGATGAAAAACTATTAAAAATCGAAAATCTTACCGTCACCTTTAAGACAGATGAAGGAACCTTTAAGGCGGTTGATGATGTTTCATTTCATCTTGAAAAGGGAGAAATTGTTGGACTGGTCGGCGAATCCGGATGTGGAAAATCTGTTTCAGCACTTGCTTTGCTTCGACTTATTCCGGAACCTTTCGGCATGATCGAAAAAGGCAAAATTTTCTTTAAAGGGAGAAATCTTTTAGAACTCAGCTTCAGAGAAATGAGAAAAATCAGGGGCAGGGCAATCAGTATGATTTTTCAGGAACCTTTATCTGCGCTTTCGCCTTTGCACAGAATTGGCAGGCAGATGGTTGAATCACTTATTTTGCATCGGAAGGTCAAAAAAAAAGAGGCCAAAAAGATTGCCAAAAACTGGCTGAAAAAGGTAGGGATTTTAGATGTTGAAGAAAAATTTTCCGCTTATCCTTATCAACTTTCAGGCGGCATGCAGCAAAGAATTATGATTGCAATGTCTTTGATCTTTGATCCGGATCTAATTATTGCTGATGAACCGACGACCGCATTAGATGTTACCATTCAAGCTCAAATTTTTGAGCTTATCCGGGAAATGAGACAAAATATAACGACATCCATACTTCTTATTACCCATGATATGGGGGTTATTTGGGAAATGTGCGACAGGGTGATTGTTATGTATGCATCAAAAATAGTTGAGGAGGGAAGCCTGGATGATATTTTTTCAAAGCCATCGCATCCTTACACCCAGGGACTTTTAGCATCAATTCCAAAGCTTTCAGGACAGAAAGAAAAGCTTAGAGCTGTTTCAGGCAGTGTACCATCACCTTTAAACTATCCCACTGGATGTTATTTTCGTAATCGCTGCAAGTTTGCCTTTGACCGGTGCAGAAAGGAGACACCAAAATTTGTAAGTCTTACCGGCAAACACAAAGCAGCATGTTTTCTTGCGGAAAAGCTTATGGAAGGCGAATGAAAATGTTAGATGGAGTAATTCCGTCAATTATACAAAAGTTTTTCTTGTGTTTATTGAATTAAATATACACTATATATATTGCGATCGAGTTAAAAGTGCCTAAAGTTGTGGTGCGCCTTCGGCCTGCCTGCGCGTTGCCGCCTGCCTGTCTGTGCGGGCACGCACAGACAGGCAGGATAATTGATAACCCAGAGCTGCAAAAAGTTTGCATCTCTTGTGCATTAATAACATTAAAGAACCTGTATAAGAAAACAGAATTCCTTAACTTCAGGCACTTTAGTTCACTTTAGGCATTTTAAGCGCTCTGGCTCATATTTTGAATATACAAGCAGCAAAAAAGCCTCTTCTCGAAATAAAGAACATTAAATCCTGGTTCCCGATAACAGGAGGTATTTTATCAAGAAAAATCGGATTTGTCAGAGCAGTTGACGGCGTGTCACTGCATATCAATAAAGGAGAAACACTCGGTCTTGTTGGGGAGTCGGGGTGCGGGAAAACAACTTTGGGCAGAACCATTTTGGGTTTGGAAAAGGCTCGTGAAGGGGAGATACTGTTTGACGGGCAAAATCTTCTAAACCTGTCAGGCAGAGCTGCGAGGGACTTAAGGAGAAGGATACAGATAATCTTTCAGGATTCCTTGTCTTCTTTAAATCCAAGAATGAATATTCTTGATACTGTTACAGATGGCCTGGTTGAACATAAAATGTTGGATGGTACAAAGGAAGATAATGCTAAAAGGCTTTTAAAGGAGGTCGGCCTTGATGAAACAGCCGTTTACCGTTATCCTCATGAATTTTCAGGTGGGCAGCGGCAGCGGATTAATATTGCAAGGGCTTTAGCTTTAAAACCAGATTTAATTGTATGCGATGAACCTGTCAGCTCACTTGATGTATCTGTTCAGGCACAGGTCATTAATCTTTTTGTTGGGCTGAGAGACAGTTATAATCTTTCTTATCTTTTCATTTCCCATGACCTGAGCGTTGTCAGTTATATTGCAAACCGTTTGGCTGTTATGTACCTTGGTAGAATCGTAGAATATGGAAATACCGAAGATATTATCAAGAACCCAATGCATCCGTATACAAAAGCGCTAATTTCAGCAGTTCCCATCCACGGCGTCCATAAGCCAAAACCACTGATTTTAAAAGGAGAAATGCCTTCTTCCCTCTCCCCTCCTTCTGGATGCAGATTTCACACACGCTGTCCGGAAGTTATTGGTGTATGTCGAAAAAAAGAGCCGCTTGAAACAACATTAGAAACACGAAAGGTCTGGTGTCATCTGTATCACTGAGGTTGACCATTATTAGAGTGCTCTATAAATGGCTCAATACTATCCTTTTGTCCTTTGGCAAAAGGCATTCGATCTTTAACAATTTTGTTGATTTTTTTTATAATCTTATCGCCTAATGTTGAATTGCTTTGAATGAGCCTATTAAACTCCTGACCGGATACTGATAAAACTTCGCCATCTGTCAGCGCAACCGCCGTTCCGGCATAGCGAAAAGGGCTGAGTACAGTGGATAAGCCGATAATTTCGCCCTTTTTATGGAGGGTAAAAGCTCTATCTTCTGCAAATGAAACCATAAAATTGCCCGATATAATGATGAAAATGGAATGCGCTGCATCTCCTCTGCGAGTCAACGTTTCACCTTCTGTTACTCTCATGGGGTGTATTATTTCAGAGATCAATTCTAATTCTTCCGGCTCCATATCTTTAAACAAAAACAGCGATTTGAGTGTTTGTATTTCTACAGCCATCATGCAGTCCTTTCTTAACCAGTCTTTATCTTGAAAAAAGTTTTCTCCTTGACCGTAAATTTTCTTTGTTTTATTGTCATGCCCGGGGAACTGGAAAATACCCAGCTTCACCCAATTTTTGTGTCTATCCCAAATTTTGTACGAAGCATTGCTTTAGCGCTATATTTTCCCCTGCATGCCTGGGTCGCAGCGGAGAAAGTTGGCAGGCTTGACCTAAAGCTATCTGAGCTGTTTTAAAATCGGCTCTGTTTATAAAAGGCCCGGAGAAAACAAAATGCCCGAAAAAGGCGACTTTTCAATAAATTAGAGCGCCTATGTGCTTCTCCTTTGAAAAAGGTGGAACTGAGGAGGATTTTTCCATTATTTCCCGAACTTTTTGAGAGGTTACCGAAAAAGATGCCAAGAGGGTAATGTCCAATCTGATTTGAGCAATTTTTAGTTAAGTATGACTTATATCGTTCGAAACATTAAAATGCAATAAATTTTCGCTATCCTTAATTTTGTTGTCAGATTAAGAGTTTATAAATTTTAAAGGAAAAAATGGGGGGTAAAATTGGAAAATAGAAACATCTTGTCGGTCTGTCTGCTTTGTATTATGTTGCCGGCAATTATCTTTTTTTGCATCAAGATTGGTTTTGCCGAAATGCCTGACAAGAGGGCTGAAAAAATCAAGATTTACGTCAGCATCTTACCTCAAAAGTATTTTGTAGAACGTATCGGCGGAAAGAGAGTAGATGTCTCAGTGATGGTCGGTAAAGGGCAGAGTCCCGCGACATATGAACCTTTGCCAAGACAGGTTCTGGGTCTTGGCAAATCCAAACTTTATTTTCGTATCGGGGTGCCGTTTGAAACTGTCTGGATGGATCGAATTGTCAAATCAAATCCAGGTATGAAAGTAATAGATATGCGCCGGGGTATTGAACTGATCCCCATGAAGAGCTTTCATCGACGGGGCCATAAAAAAAATATCGGCCGATCAGAAGGCCGGATGGATCCGCATATATGGAACAGTCTGAGGCTGGTCAATATCCAGGCTAAAACCATATGTGACGCCCTGATTACGCATGATAAGGATTATAAAAAATATTATCAAAACAATTTGAGGGCATTTAGCAGCGATCTTGATAAACTGGACGCAGAAATTTCCGGTCTTCTGAATAATTTATATACTAATAAATTCATGGTATTTCACCCTGCATGGGGGTATTTTGCCCGTGACTATGGGTTGGAGCAGATACCTGTTGAGATTCAAGGGAAAATGCCAGGTGCAAAGGATTTGGATAATATTATTAAAATGGCAAAAAAAGAGAATATTAAAGTAATTTTTGTACAGAAACAATTCAGTATTGAAAGCGCCAGAGCCATTGCAGATGCGATTGGAGGAAAGATAATCCAGGTAGATCCTCTGGCTGAAGATTATCTTGGGAATATGAAAAAGATTGGTGAGACTTTTATGAGGGCCTTGAAATGACCCAAAAAAATATCGTGATAGAAATCGATCAGGTAGAGTTTGCATATGATAAACATCTTGCTTTAGAAGATATTTCATTAGTTGTCCGGGAAGGTGATTTCCTGGGCATCGTCGGGCCGAATGGAAGTGGAAAAACTACTCTTTTGAAAATAATTTTAGGCTTGATACACCCCACAAAAGGTTTTGTCAGGGTTTTTGGAAAGGCACCCGAACAGGCAAGGCATCTAATCGGTTATGTCCCGCAGCGGGCAGAGCTTGATCCAAGTTTTCCCATAAGTGTTATGGATGTCGTTCTGATAGGACGGCTTGGAAGAACTCCGCTGTTAGGATGGTACCGAAAAGAAGACCGGGAAGCAGCACAAGAGGCTATGCAGGAATTGGAAGTTGACGAACTTGGCAATCGCCGCTTCGGCACTTTGTCTGGTGGACAGAAACAACGAGTTTTAATTGCAAGAGCGCTTGCAGGAAAACCGAAAATGCTGATTCTTGATGAACCAACCACCAGTATAGACGGAAGGGTTGAACAAGATATTTATCATCTGCTAAAGATGCTCAACGAAAAGGTAACCATTATTCTTGTCTCTCATGATCTGGGTTTTATTTCAACCTATGTAAATCGTGTCGCCTGCGTTAACCGGAGTCTTGTGTGCAACCCGATCCAGGATATTACAAGCGATGTGATCGAGGCATGTTACAAAAGTTCAGTGCATATGATAAAGCACAAATGTCGATTATGACGGTTTTATCAAGCTAATTGTTTAAATCAGACCTGAAGATGGGACTAAAACAGATTACCTGTTTACGCAGCCTGCCTTCAAGCCATTTTTGCCCGATATTCAAAGAGAAAATCTTTGAAATAGACAACTGTTTGCGGGGGGTTATTTTTTTCAGAATGACCGGATCCAATCTCAGTCTTGAGCGCCTGATATTGATGAAATTATTTCGGCCTTATTTCTAACCTTTTACCACCACAAGGGGTTTTAGTTTTGCCACTTTTTTGGATATCCCTGCACCATGAACTACCTCCACCACTTCAGAAACATTTTTATAGGCATCCGGCATTTCTTCAGCCAAAGTTGATCTGCCAGTCCATCTTACAATAATTCCCCGGTCTTCCAGCTCCCGATATATGGCCCGTCCTTTACTTGCTTTTTTTGCGGCATGTCTGCTTAAAACACGGCCGGCACCGTGGCATGTTGATCCAAAGGTTTCTTTCATAGCGGTTTCCGTACCCGCCAGAACATAAGAAGCGCTGCCCATATCTCCAGGTATAAGTATCGGCTGGCCTACTGCTTTGTATTTATCGCAAAGCAGCTTATGCCCTGGTGGAAAAGAGCGGGTTGCGCCTTTTCTGTGCACACAGACGAAATGTTCTTTTCCTTCAACAGTATGGACTTCTTTTTTTGCTATATTATGGCATACGTCAAAGAGCAGATTCATATCAAGGTCTCTTGGGCTTATATTGAAGACTTTTAACAAAACCTCATGGAACTTGTGCATTAAAATCTGGCGGTTGGCCCAGGCATAATTTGCTGCACAAGCCATTGCATTAAAATAATTCATTCCCTCTTTTGATTGTAACATGGCGCAGGCGAGTTGACGATCAGGCAGGTCAATTCCCAGTTTTTTTACATGCTTTGCCATTTTAGCCAGAAAATCATCACAAACCTGATATCCAAATCCCCGTGAACCGGAATGAAGCATTAATGTGATTTGACCTTTAAACAATCCAAATGCTTGTGCAACAACCGGATCATAAATAGTTTCAACCGTGCCGACTTCAAGAAAATGATTCCCGGATCCCAAAGTTCCCAGTTGTTTTTTTCCTCTTTCCAGAGCTCTTTGGCTTACCAGATCCGGATCAGCGTTCGGCATACAGCCTCCATCTTCTGTATGCATGATATCGGCATTATCTCCAAAGCCCTGGCGCACCGCCCACCTGCTGCCTTCAGTCAAGACTTTTTTTTCTTCTTTTTCTGAAAGTTTTATTGAGCCCGTGGATCCAACTCCTGAGGGAATATTTTGATTAAGCGCATTTGCAAGATTATCAAATGTCGCGCTGATTTCTTTTTTTGTAAGTGAAGTCGTTGCAAGGCGAACGCCACAGTTTATATCATAACCGACACCGCCTGGAGAAATAATGCCGCTATCCCAGTCAAATGCAGCAACGCCCCCGATTGGAAATCCGTATCCCCAATGAATGTCGGGCATAGCAAGAGATGCTTTTAAAATTCCAGGAAGAGTCGCAACGTTTGCCACCTGTTTTAAAGCGTCTTCAGACTGGATATCTTTCAACATCGAAGCGCTGGTATAAATAATCCCCGGCACGCGCATAGCACCTGTTTTGGGGAGTTCCCATCGATAGTCATCTATTTTGTTTAATTGAATTGTCATTTCTCACACATCAAAAATAATCTTTGCTTCCCATCCGCCCGGTCTGCTATTAATCTGAATCTTATTAACCTGAATCTGATGATAAGTGACAGCCTTGATTTCAATTTTTACAAGATGGCGATCCGGAACAAAGTTATCAAATCTTAAGTTTGCAATCAGTTCATATTCTGATAACGACAGAATTTTTACTGCTTTTAGCAGCATCTCTTTGCCGTTCCACAGGTACAGGATTTCTCTCAGCCAGTTAACCATAAGGTCAGGCCAGTCATCTCCCGCTACTTTAAGCACATGCTCTCTTGAACCCTCCAATCTGTCTGTATCCGTAATCAAATCGAACATAGCACAGGCAGCGGAAGCAAACAGATCCTTCAGATCAGCCCCAAAAACATTTATTCCCAAATCAGCAGTATGATCTATAAGTTTGTATGACATTTAGATTTGGCTCTAACTTTGGCCATCAGCAGGTGTAATAAAAAAAACCGGAAAAAGATTAACCGCAGATTAACGGCCAGTCTTTTTTATCTGCGCTAATCTGCGCAATCTGCGGATA
>CAZRLQ010000023.1:0-14391 GCA_964600725.1 uncultured Desulfobacterales bacterium | reverse complement strand
GAAGCGGTATGCAGGACGTATAATTTTTGACCTGTGTCTGCGAGGCCATTTAAAAAACCCCTTTTTTCCAATCTCCCTGCTCCGCCTGTACGCCGCACCTGTCTGCAGCGTTCTGCCCGGCACAGGCAGGGCCGATGCAGGCGGGCTTGGCCTCAAACAGAAATAAAAGATTTTATTTAGCTGAACATGACAAGCTCATTTATAAAATTGGAAGCAGAATTTTACAAGAAGCTGAAATGGCTTATGTTTTTTCGGCTTCTCTTCACATCTTTGCTGCTTGGATCCGCTATTATTTTACAGCTTGCCGAAACTTCTTCCCCTCTGGACCAACCTCTTTTTGTCATTTACGAACTAATTGCAGGAATTTTTCTCCTCTCATTTATTTATTCGGTTATTCTTCGCTATATAAAATATGTACATGAATTCGCACATATACAAATATTTATAGATACCTTTATTGTAACACTTATAATTTTTCTGACAGGCCGCTTTTCAAGTCTTTTTTCACTTCTTTACCTTGTCGTTATTATCTATTCAAGTTTGCTTCTATCCAGAAAAGCGAGCTTGATTATCGCCTGTCTGAGCAGTGTACAATACAGCATACTGATCGGTCTCAACTATTTGGGCATCCTTGGCCCTTTTGGTATAGAGGGGAGACTTTTGGTTTCAGACAATAACCTTAGCCATGAACTTTACAATACTACAATTAATATTGTGTTTTTTTTTATAGTTGCGTTTTTAAGCGGTCTTTTATCCGAACAAAATAAAAAGACGAAAAAAGAGTTATGGGCCATGGAGGATCATGTAAAACGGGTTGAAAAAGTGGCATCTGTAGGCGAGATGGCAGCGGGCCTGGCCCATGAAATCAAAAATCCTATAGCTTCTATTTCAGGATCGATACAGCTTTTAAGAGAAGATTTACACTGCAATTCCAATCACGATAAACTTATGCAGATTATTTTACGAGAAGCAGACAGATTAAGTATGCTTGTAACCAGTTTTCTTTTTTTTGCAAAACCGTCTAAAGGTAAAGTTGAACCAATAGAGGTGGATAAGGTTTTGTCGGAAACACTGGAACTTTTTGAAAAAGACAGGATGTGCTTTCAAAAAATCTTGATCTCCAAGGAATTTTCTCCCGGTATCTGGATTGAAATGGATCCTGTCCATCTTCACCAGATTTTTTGGAATCTTCTTTTAAACGCCGCCGAAGCCATTAATGATAATGGCCGCATCGATATAAAACTGTATCGGTTAAATAAAAGTTATGCATGCATTGAAATTGCCGATAATGGCTGCGGCATGTCCCTTGAAATTATAAACTCTATTTTCGATCCGTTTTTTACAACAAAGCAAAACGGAACCGGCCTTGGACTCTCTATAGTTCAGCGCATTCTTGAATCTTACTGCAGCCGCCTTGATTTTGAGAGTAATCTAAAGAAGGGAACGACCTTTTGGATAAAATTGGAAATGCTGGATCAAAGGAACGGCCTTTTAGATAAAGTTAGAAATACTGAATCATCTGTTGTTTCTTTAGAGTCTGCCTGACAACCTCAGTTCTTGACTGCAGAACAAAATCCGGGCTAAAATTCAACTATTGATTTTATAGATTCTTTTGAGCTTGTTTGTTCAAATCCTTTGTAGATATTATCAAGGGAAACCCGACAGGTAATAATATCTGCAACCGGCAGGTTTTTGGAAGAGATCAGCTCTATTGCTTCTCTGTTTTGACCGGCACTGCAACCATAAGCACCCGTTATTGTAATTTCTTTGTAATGAATAAAATTTGAATCCAGAATCAGCTTGGAAAGTTGAGAAGGAATGCCGCTGAAAATAGAAATTCTGCCGCCAGATGCCAGCATATTTATGAATTTTTTATTCAACCCTGCCTGGGAACATGCAAAAATAATTACATCCACCCCGGTTTCATCGGTTTCATCCATCACAGACTGACACAGATTTTCATCTGCTGAATCAAAAACTCTGTCCGCGCCAAAGTCATAAGCGATCTTTCTGCGAAGCGTATCAGGTTCGATCATTAAAATGGTTTCAGCACCTCTTAGTCTCGCTGTCATGCTATGGAGAAGACCCAGAGTGCCTGCTCCGACAATCATAACCGCATCTCCTTCTTTTATATTGACTCTGTTTTGTGCATTTATGCAGCATGCAACAGGTTCAGCGAAGGTTGCCGACTCATAACTCAGATTTGCGGAAAGAAGGGTAAGTGCCCCAAAGAGACGCCCTGCCAGGGGTATGGCTACATACTCCGCAAAACCTCCGTCACGGGTAAACCCCAATATTTCACGATGTTTGCATTGATTATCCGCTCCTTCGCGGCATTGAACACAGAGGCCGCATCGAAGACCTGGAGCGACCTGCACCCTGTCTCCTTCTTTGAAATCTTTTGACCGGCTTTCGGCCACAACACCTGAAATCTCATGGCCTAATATTCTTGGGTACACCAGCGCCCGGTGCCCCTTTGTCACCATTTTTATATCAGATGAACAGATTCCACATGCCTTGACTTTCACAAGAACGCCTTTGGTGGGGCAGGGAGGCGTAAATGTTTCTTTGATTTCAAATTTATTCGGCTCTAAAAGTATCGCTGCTTTCATAGTCAAATCCTTATTTCCTTATTTTTTTGTTTTTTTCAAAAGTGCTGAAAATTGTCTGCATCTCTTTACGTTTGTCATCTCTCCTTTTTACATTGAACCTGGAACTTATCACTCCAGGTGTTAACTGTTTTTGTCTTAAATCTCGAACAGCTTCCTATTTCATTCGTAGACGGACACTAACAGTTTTGACTCTGTTTTTCAATCCTGCCTCAGCAGGACTGCTGCCTTCCGAGGTGCCGTCGCCGATATCCCGTTGTAATACCGCTGTACCCTTCGGATTCAATCCGGCTGGCAGGGCAATTGCACCAAATTTTTAGACCCTTAAAAATCAAACGGTTACGTGATACAGAAAGCAGCTTGTCAGCATTTATTTTTGAAGCAGCGTTTGTAACCTATTGATTTATACAGAATCAAAAATCATGCTGAGTTTTGATACAATCGCCCTGTCCGGATGGGTCTAAGACTTGTCAAACGATTTACTACATGATACGTTTGGTCCATTTTTAAAAATATGTGCCGTACTCGGCACACAACAATGGGTATGGTGACAGTCCATTTATCACAAGAAGGTCAGCCCGGATCCGAACTTGATGCATTCGTAAAAAGTCCCAACATTTTATTTTGACAACAGCATATAGCTACTCGATCTGTTCACTAATCAATATGTTGTGGCAAAAAATTGATTTTTCGACTTTTTACGAAACTGTCAAACTTAGATGACACGACACTACACTTGCCACCGGTGTCTATAACTTTTATTTTGCCGGAGACATGAATGAACTTTAATCGTAATATTTATTTGCAAATGAAAACCCTTGAAAAAGCACGAAAAATTCTTTTTGAACAATTTTCTGTATCAAAGATACTTTCAGGTGAAAAGGTTTCGGTTCCAGATGCTGTGGGGCGGGTTCTTCATGAGCC
This sequence comes from uncultured Desulfobacterales bacterium, assembly GCA_964600725.1. GTDB lineage: Bacteria > Desulfobacterota > Desulfobacteria > Desulfobacterales > CAZRLQ01 > CAZRLQ01. Next base: position 10,858 of record CAZRLQ010000023.1, on the reverse strand, counting down.
GGCAACAGCTCAGCTCTCTTCTCCGAATTTCCATGCCGCTGCAATGGATGGAATTGCAGTAAAAGCGGAAACCACCTTTGGGATTAGTGAAACCAAACCGCAAAAATTGATCATCGGCAAGGATGCTTTTTATGTGAATACAGGCCAACCTCTACCTGATAATACAAATGCAGTGATTATGATCGAAAATGTCAACCCTCTGGAAGAAAACTCTGTTGAGATAGAAGCACCGGCATTCCCCTGGCAGAACGTTCGAAAGATGGGTGAGGATATTGTGGCGACGGAACTTCTATTTCCACAAAACCATATGATTACCCCTTATTGCCTCGGAGCTCTTCTTTCAGGAGGCATCTTTTCTGTTTCTGTCAAGAAAAAGCCGAAGGTTTTAATCATTCCTACGGGTTCAGAGCTCATCGACTGGCGCTGCACTCCGCTTGAAAATTTCATACCCGGCCAGGTGCTTGAAACAAATAGTTTTGTACTTGGAAAACTTATCGAAAAATGCGGCGGAACCTTTGTGCGACATGAAATAATAAAAGATGATTTGAAGGATATAAAAGAAGCCGTTAATGATGCAGCAAATGCTGATTTTAATATTATACTTATCATCGGTGGATCATCTGCAGGATCTGAGGATTATGCAAAGGAAGTCATTACTTCTTTGGGGAGCATACTTGTTCACGGAGTAACCATAATGCCCGGAAAGCCGATTATCATCGGCAAGGTGAATGATAAACCTGTTTTTGGAATACCAGGGTACCCTGTATCAGCAATTATTGCCTTTGAACAGTTTGTTCTTCCATTGATATTAAGGATGCTGTCACAGCCGGATAAAGAGCGGGATAAACTTCAGGTTAGTCTAACAAAAAAGATAACTTCAAAGTTAGGTGTTGAAGAATTTTTACGAGTAAAGTTAGGATCTGTCGGCAACAGAATTGTCGCAAATCCCCTGCCCAGAGGAGCCGGCTGTATAACCAGTATAACCGATGCCGATGGAATCATCCGTATTCCAAATCATATTGAAGGATTAAATGAATATGATCCGGTCTGTGCCGAACTTTTACGCCCCTTTTCTTCTATTAAAGATACTATTGTAATTGTTGGAAGCCACGACAATACACTCGATGTTTTAGCCGACCAGATAAAGGCAAAACAGAGCAATATCAGCCTTTCATCAAGCCACGTCGGAAGCATGGGAGGGCTTATGGCGATCAAAAAGGGCGTATGCCATCTGGCTGGATCACATCTTCTGGATATCGATGATGGTTCATATAACATATCATATATAAAAAAATATCTGCCGGATGTTGGAATAAAGCTGGTAAATCTTGTTTTTAGAGACCAGGGACTGATCATCCCTCCAGGAAATCCAAAAAGAATCAAAGGAATCGAGGATCTCATCCGTGATGATATAATCTATGTAAACAGACAGGCCGGTTCAGGAACCAGAATTCTTTGTGACTACAAACTAAAAAACTTAGGTTTAGATGCCAATAAAATACGCGGATATGAAAACGAAGAATATACTCATATGTCTGTGGCTGTTGCAGTATTAAGCGGTTCTGTTGATGCCGGTCTGGGAATATATGCTGCAGCAAAGGCACTGAATCTGGATTTTATTCCAATTGTTACGGAACAGTACGATCTCGTTATTTTGCAAAAATATTTTGAATCGGAAAATATCCAAATCCTTCTTGAAACAATAAACAGTATTGAATTCAAAAACAGGGTAAAAGCTTTGGGTGGTTACAGTACGCAAAAGACAGGTGATATCATCATTTAACACCGAGTTTCGATCTCTGAAATTTTCTGTGGTTCAATGGAACCGCCTGAAAAATTCGACGAGACTTTCATGCAGCAGTTGCCGTTTAATATGACTCCCGCCTTAATCAAAACAACCGGAGCTTTAATATCTCCCAAGATACGAGCGGGCGGATAAACTTCAATTTTATTTTTCGCATCAATAGAACCTGTTACCTCTCCTCTGACAATTGCCTTGCCAACGGTTATTTCCGCTCTAATTACAGCTCCGGATCCAATAACAACCGTCCCGTCGGCACTGGATATTTTACCTTTAACGTTTCCATACAGCCAAACATTATCCTTAAATTCGATTACACCCTCAATTCCGGAATCAGTCCCCAAAATTGTAGATGTAGAATCTTTGTCCTTTCCTTTTTTCATAATTAAGCTCACTCAAACATAAACCGCCTCATGCTGATGTTCATTAAAATACCAACGCAAATCATCGTTGCAATAATTGATGAACCCCCATAGCTTATAAACGGAAGGGGAATACCTACAACCGGAAGCAGTCCCATTACCATTCCGATATTAATAATAACCTGCCAGAATATCATCATGGTTAAACCGGTAGAAAGAATTACACCAAAAGGATCCCGACAATTATAAGCAACACTCAAGCCTTGCAAAATTAACGCCATGAAAAGACCTAACAACACAAACGAACCAACAAACCCCCACTCTTCGGCCATAACTGAAAAAACAAAATCCGTATGCTGTTCAGGCAAAAAAGAAAGCACATTTTGAGTTCCTTTCAAAAACCCCTTTCCAAAAATCATCCCTGACCCAATGGCGATTTTTGATTGAATTATATGATAACCAGCGCCGAGAGGATCTCGTTCCGGATTCAAAAATGTCAATATTCTCTGTTGCTGATATTCTTTTAAAAATAGCCATACCATAGGAACAACTATCATGCTGACAGCAAATATAAAACAAAGCGATTTTTTTTCTATTTTGACAAAAATAGTGATGGAAGCAGCAAGCAGAAGAACCAGCATGGCTGTCCCAAGATCGGGCTGCCTGACAATCAGGGCAAAAGGAATTAAAGTTAATATTGAAGGATATATCAATTCCCTCAAGGTAAGTCCTTTAGTACACGCCCATTTTGAATAGTATCGTGCCAAAATGATTACAACGGCGATTTTAACAAGCTCCGACGGCTGAATTGAAATAGGCCCGATTACCAGCCAACGTTTTGAACCGGCAACATATTTTCCGAAAAATAATACAAGAATTAAAAGAATAATGCATACTACATAAATTAAGGATGCCCATCGATCCAGCAACTTGTAATCAAATAAAAACAGAGCAACCATAACTGTCAATCCTGAGCAATACCAGATCAACTGCTTTGCATATAATGTTTGTTGTGACGCGTCCTTACCCGTTGTAACAGCGCTGAATAATGTAATCAGGCCTATTAAACCGAGCAATAAAATTATTCCCAATAAACTCCAATTATAATATTGAACAAGACGACGATCAAACATAGTATATTCTCATTGAAAACCTTAAAACAGGTTGCGTAAAGCGCATTCGCTTCGCCGATTCAACAATCAGAAGATTCATGCAAACATGCCTGACAGGCAATAGTGACTATTAGGAAGCCGGAAATAAATATGTCTTAATCAATTCCCTTGCAATCGGTCCTGCTGTGCTTGAACCATGTTCACCATGTTCTACAATAACGGATATTGCTATTTTAGGATTATCAGACGGCGCATAAGCAACAAACCATGCATGAGGTCTTAAATCGATTCTGCCATCTCCTTCGGAAATCTCTTTGCCTTTTTTAAGGCTCACTACCTGGGCTGTACCTGTCTTTCCGCAGATATCAATTCCGTCAACATGAACAATTTTTGCAGTTCCCCTTTTATCATTTACTACTTTCCACAGCCCTTTTTTTATTATCTTCAAGCTCTTATTACTGACGGGCAGTCTACCTATAATCTCTTTTTTAAATTTATAAATAGATTCATTTTCTGCAGTTTCCGCCTTCTTCAGCACCAAAGGTTTATACCTGACTCCCCCGTTCGCTACTGCTGAAATTAATACAAGCATCTGCAGTGGTGTTGCAAGGTTATAACCTTGCCCTATAGCTACCGAAAGCGTTTCACCGCTTTGCCAGCCGACGCCTTTGCGGCGTCTTTTCCATGCAGTGGTTGGAACAAGCCCTTTTTCTTCATGTAAAAGGTCTATGCCTGTAAGCGAACCCAGACCACAAGCTTTGGCATACCAGGCAAGTCTCTCTATACCAAGTTTTTGACCGACTTGATAAAAGAAAACATCACAAGATTCGGACAATGCCTTATAAATATTGACAGATCCATGTCCGCCCCTTTTCCAGCATCGAAAAGTACGATCCCCATATCTGTAATAACCGGGACAGCTTATAACGGTATTCTCATCAATAATGCCCTCCTCCAGCCCGGCCATTGCTGTTACAATCTTGTATGTGGAGGCAGGAGGATATTTACCCTGGATAACCTTATTTTCCATCGGCCTGAATGGATTTGAAACAAGTGAGTCCCATTTTTTATGAGACATACCACTGACAAAATCATTCTGGTCAAATGAAGGAGCGCTGGCAAGGGCTAAAATCTGCCCTGTTTCAGGATCCATTGCAACAACAGCTCCGGCCTTGTCTTTTATAAGTTCTTCAGCTTTCTTTTGTAATTCCAGATCAATGGTAAGATAGATATTACAACCAGGTTTTGGATTAACAGTCTTTAAAACCCTTATAACTTGTCCCTTGGCATTTACCTCTACCTGTTGCCCGCCACGGATTCCATTTAAAAGCCGTTCACAAGTCTTTTCAATTCCGAATTTTCCTATAAAATCACCGGCTCTATAACCTGAATATTTTTTATTTTTAAGCTCATCTGTGCTGATTTCACCCAAATAACCGATCAAATGAGCTGCAAATTTCTTATAAATGTAATGCCTTAGAGGCTTGATACTCACAAAAATACCTGGGATATCGTACTTATGAGCCTCAATGACTGCCAGGGCATCTCTTCCTATATCCTGCTTCAGCAAAACAGGTTTATATGATGAAACAGATCTGCTTGAATTTATTTTTTGCTCAAGTTGATCAGCCGGGATCTGTAAGTATTTAGACAGCTTTTCAATAGTATGTCCTAACGGATCAGCATCTTTAATTGTGATAAAGAGGTCAAATGAGGGTCTATTGTCAACAAGCAATTTTCCATTGCGGTCGAGAATCAAACCCCTTGGCGAGTCTAAACTTTGAAGCCGTATGCAATTGTTGTCAGAAAGGTGCCGATACTCATCACCTTTAATCAACTGCAGATAAAACAGCTTTATAATCAGCAGGGCAAAAACAGCTATAATGCAAACAGCCATGCCTGATAATCTTTGTTTGTACCAATCACTATCTGCTGTTTTTAAATAGTTATTCACATTTTTTATACCCCTCCCTTAGAGACTAAACAATGCTGGAAAACAGCGGCAAATTAATCGCTAACAACTCATAAACTCATAAGGAACAGGGACAAAATAATTTCCCCAACTATAAAATGCCCAAAAATACAAAAAATTCTTGATGCCCGCAGGGGCAGCCCCCTGTGGCTGCCCCTGCTATTTTGTGTTGATATGTATCACGGCTCCAGGTGATACCTGCTTATGAAAGTTATTTCGTTCCCGTTCCTAAAATCATAACTTAAAACTCATATATGATCCGTAATAAATTGTGCACCATCACATTTGATTTACCTGGAATTAAATTTTAAAATAAATTTCTCCCATTTTTTATGCCCATAATTGAAAAACAGTAGAAAAAACGGACCGGTGAACATTGACCATAAGACCTGAGAAAAGACAGCCTTTATAATATATTCAGGATATTTGAATTCCGACCCTGATATGATGAATACAGAGAAAAAGATCAAATTTTGTATGAATATTCCCGTTACAGCTACAAATGAAACAAGAAAAATATTACCGATCTGTAAATAACGAATTAACCACCTGACATATACAAGTAGCCAAAAATAAGCAGTAATATACAATCCTGAAGGGCCTCCGGAAAGACTGTCCATAATAAATCCGAAAAATAATATAATCGGTATACTTTCTCGAATAGAGCGGAAAAGACCGAGATAAAGAACAAAAATAGCCAGAAGATCATAAAATTTATCAAGCAGTCGCAGATGGGGCAAAACAGTTGTTTGAACAATTATCAAACAAAAACAGACTAAAACACTAAAGCAATAAGTCATTGCCCAACCAAACTATCATATTTTTGAGGATTCAAAATAACAAACACTTCCTCAATTATTTCAAAGTCAACATAAGGTATGACTGCAACTTCCTGGAAAATACCGGCACTGTTTTTAACAATTTTTGAAATTTTCCCGATTAGAAATCCTTTTGGGAAAACGCCATCTAATCCTGATGAAATAATTGTATCTCCAATGTGAATGTCATGCTTGCTCAAGACATATTTAAAACCGCATCGATCGTTGTCTTCACCAGTAATAATACCTCGAGCTCTTGTTCTTTGAGCCACGGCGTCCACAGCGCTGTTCCGGTCAATAATCAAAAGAACTTTGGAATAATTATCTGCAACATGAATGATCTGGCCGACTATGCCCTCAGGAACTATCACCGGCAGACCTTTTTCAATACCATCCAGTCTTCCTTTATCTATGATAACGGTTTTAAACCATAAAGACGGGTCTTTTCCGATTACCTCAGAGGCAAGGAGCTTATGATCGATTGTTTTTCGAAAATTTAATAATTTACGTAAACGTATATTTGAAAGGTCGGTTTCATAGCACCGATTGTTTTTTTCAATGGCAAGGTTTAGCTTTCTTTTTAGACAAGAATTCTCTTTTGCCGCTGAAACAAGATAAAAATAGTTTTTCCAGATATCTTCAGCAAAATGAATTGAGCAGTTAACAGCTTTCTGAAAAGGCGCCACTAAAGATATTGTGAATTGTCCGGCATAATTCCAATGATAAGGACGCTTGCTGGTAAAAGATAGAAAAATGATATTTAAAACAATCAATACAGCCAGGCCGGCTATAACGACCGTCTTTTTCGAAAACATGAAATTAAATTATCATAACCTGTTTAAGGATTTCAATATTATCCAGTACCATACCGGAACCAATGGCCACTGTTGACAAGGGATCTTCAGTTACAGTTATTGGAAGTCCGCTTTCCTCTCTAAGCAGTTTATCAAGATTTTTTAAAAGAGCGCCCCCGCCTGTTAAAACAATGCCGCTATCGACAATATCTGCTGCCAGCTCAGGCGGGGTCTGTTCCAAAGCTATCTTAACCGTTTCAACAATTGCATCTATCTGTTCGGAAATGGACAAGCGTATCTCTTCGGAATCAATAGCTAATATCTTGGGTATTCCGGACACAAGGTCTCTGCCTTTAACCTCTATTGTCTCAAGATTCTGTGGATCAGGATATGCTGTGCCGATAGCTGTTTTGATAATTTCAGATGTTCGCTCTCCTATCAGCAGATTATATTTCCTTTTTATATGCTGCATAATAGCTGCATCCATCTTATCGCCAGCTACCCTTATCGATCTGCTGTAAACAATACCGGCTAATGAAATAACTGCAACTTCCGTTGTGCCGCCTCCGATGTCAACAACCATATTACAGACCGGTTCGGTAACGGGCAGGCCTGCCCCAATTGCAGCAGCCATCGGTTCTTCGATTAGAAAAACCTCCCTGGCTCCTGCTGATTCCGCAGATTCCCTGACCGCTCTTTTTTCAACCTGTGTTATTCCGGAAGGTACTGCTATAATGATTCTCGGTCTTACAAGCCTGCGCCGATTGTGCACTTTGTGAATGAAATGCCTGAGCATCGCCTCAGTGACTTCAAAATCAGCAATGACTCCATCTCGCATCGGACGGATAGCAATAATATTGCCAGGAGTTCTTCCCAACATATTTTTCGCTTCAAGGCCAACTGCCAAAACCCTGTTTTTCATTCTATCGTCCGTACGTACTGCAACAACTGAAGGCTCGCTCAAAACAATACCTTTTCCCTTAACATACACAAGGGTATTGGCTGTACCAAGATCTATTGCAAGATCATTTGAAAAGGCTCCAAGAACTGTATTAAAAAATATATTCATATCTCCTCATTTTTCTCATAAAAACCTGTTATCATGTCATCTAAGCAATGTCTTAAAGATAGCTGTCATTCCAGCGAAAGTGTGAATCCAGCCGCTGCCGGCCCTTGCCCTGTTTAATCGAGAATGAAACTTTGGTCTTGTGTGAAGTTTCATAAGAGAAACGCATAATCAGCCAAAATATTGGATTCTCTCCTTCGCGAAAATGATAAACGCCTGATACGATATTTCGCACATGACACGACACGATACTGTTTTATCGTTTTTTGGAAATCTCTCTTTTTGCCCCTGTCCCGATGCCAAACTTAAATTTTGCGTAATTTTACCCTAAGTTGAGCGATTTTTTACTAAGATATATGCGTTAGATTTTTATCCATAAGGATTTGCGAAAACCACAGGCATGCCAATGGATATTGTTTAAGATTTTCGCAAATTCCAGATATGCTATGATGATGCGCAAGAGATCGGTGAAAATCAAGCAAAAAATCACTCAATTCAGGTTTACATAAGATAAAACTTTAAAGCTATCTTCAAAATACGTCAGTTATATTCCAGCCACTGAAAGAAGCGTTAGAGCCATATTCTCTCTATCCTCTATTTTGACTGGAATTGAAGGTTTTCAAACAGCTTCTAAGCATTTGACATAAACTCCATGACAGCATTATGAAGCTCTGGCCTGAAAGCTTGTATTCTGTTATTGTCACGCAAAGGATGTACTCTGTTAGTCAAAAGTATAATAATAATAGAGTCGTCAATATCCATCCAAAAAGATGTGCCGGTAAAACCAAGATGTCCCACACTTTTTTTAGAAAAATATATGCCGCTGCTGGATTTGGTTGGTGAGGGCGTATCAAATCCATAGGTTCTATCTGTATTATTCCGCCGCTTAAAAAACTCAACAAGCAATTCTTTCCGAAACACTTTGCTTATTTTACTTCCTTGAAAAACAGATAACAATTCCTTTAGAAGAATATACAGACCACCTGCTGTTCCAAAAAGCCCTGCATGCCCTGCGATACCGCCCATAGCATAAGCATTTTCATCATGCACAACACCTTCCAAAAGGAGATTGCGCCATGGACAAAATTCAGTAGCCGCAAAAAACCCGTGCCGAAATCCCAGGCAAAGATCAATAAAAAATATATCATAAATGCCCAAGGGGCGGTAAATCAGGTCAGTTACAAAATGATCAAGCCGCATTCCCGAGACACTTTCAACCACCAGACCAAGAATCATAAAGCCAAGATCGCTGTATAATGCTGTTTTCCCCGGCAAACTCTGTAAAGATTCTTTAGCCAGAAACCCTTTTAAAGCTGTTTTTCTCTCTTTAAAGGATAGTTTACAAAGCTTTTCATAATATGGGCGATAATCAGGAAAACCGGATTGATGGCAAAGGAGATCTTTTATTTTTATATTCCCTTTATCTGATTTCTTGAATAAGGGCAATACCGTTCCAAGATATTGATCCAGTTTAAGTTTTTTTTGCTGAATCAGGCTGATAACGGCCAGTGTGGTGGCAAGCGGTTTTGTAAGAGATGCCAAATCAAAAATAGTATCTCTTGTCATTATTTTTCGTGAGAATATATTAGCATACCCATAAGCTTCAAAAAATAGAATCGATTCTTTTTTTGAAACCAGAAGCACCCCTCCTGGAAAAACATTTCGACATACTGCATTTCTCATTAAGTCATCAATCTTTTTCATATTTTTTGAAGCCTGTTTGAAAACTCTAAATTTTACTTGAAGTTAAACCAGAGGGAATGCGAATATTTTAATTGCAGAAACAGACTTAAAAACTGTGAGTAACCGCACGCAGAAAGGTGAAACGCGCAGACTAAGCGACAAGATTGAGCACAAGGAGGCTGTCCGGGAATGAGAAATTTTTTACAAGGCCAAAGAAGGTGAAAATTTTAACCACAGGAATACATCCACATATTTTGAGGATTAAAATCTTCACCTGACCTGTCTGCCGATAGGCAGGCACAGAGATTGCGGAAAATAGTCATTCCCGGACAGCCTCCAAACATGAATTTCCAGACAAGCTTTTAATTATCCGAAGTTTTTATACAGTTGCGAGTTCATGAAAATGAAGTAAATACCGGTCTGCATCAAGGGTTGCCTGAATCCCCAAAGGAATTGTAATATTGCATGGGCTATGACCAAATTCAAAACCGGCAAGGACAGGAATATTTATATCATCAAATATATCTGCCACAATTTTGTAAATATTTTTATTTTCACCGCAGTCTGTAAAAGAACCAAGGACCAGGCCGGCCAGTTCATTAAAACATCCAGCGAGTTTCATGTGGGTAAGCATTCGATCTATTTTGTAAGTCGCCTCCCCTCTCTCTTCAAGAAGCAAAATATGTCCTTTATAGCAAGGCTCAAACGGAGTTCCTATAAGATGGCACAAGGTAGTAAGGTTGCCGCCTGAAACAGATCCTCTAACTGACCCCGAATTGATTTTAATTCTGGTCTTCGGTCTGATTTCTATTGGCATATCTGAAGAAATAGCCGATAATATTGCTTTCTTTGTCTCATCTGAAGCATCTTTTAAAGATGTCACCGTAGGCCCGTGAAAGGTAATAAACCGGCATTTTTTATATAATACGGCTAAAATTGCACTGATGTCACTGAATCCAATAAAGACTTTAGGGTTTTTCCGTATGGATTCAAAATCCAGCAAAGAAAGGATTTTTATTGAGCCGAATCCACCCCTTGCGCAAAAAATAGCCTTAATTGATTTATCGCTGAAAAATTTATTTATCAGATCCGCCCTTTGTTTATCTGTCCCTGCAAGATATCCGGTTTTGTTAAAAAGATCACTGGGAATTGATGTACAAAACCCCATGGATTCCAAAACAGAAATGCCTCTTTCAAACTCTTTGATATCAAAGGGACTTGCTGGAGCAACAATTCCAATTTTATCACCA
>CAZRLQ010000022.1:5576-14468 GCA_964600725.1 uncultured Desulfobacterales bacterium | reverse complement strand
ACATTCGTTTCTTGGCCAAGTTAATTTTATAAAAATATATGCGTACATGCTTATAATCATTACGCGAAAACTGAATGCAGGATTTAGGCCTTTTTATTTTAGGGGTTAAGATGGTAACCTCTCAACTGTTGCCCTGGCTTTTTGAGAAGTTACCGAAGATGATGCTTTGAATATTGCTTAGGCTATCATCAACGGCCATTATCCAGGAGGCTGTCCTGAAATGAAAAATTTTTTGCAAGGTCACAGTATAAAGGGAGAGAAAATCATGAAAAAGAGATATGCAGCGTTTTACCGCATTTTTATGCTGATTGTCATATTTATCTTTTCAGAAGCGTGGGCTTCCATGGCTGCTCAAGAAGAGCTTGCCTGGTGTCCGGTTGAAAAGTCCCGTGTTGTCAAGATTGCAAAGGGAGTTACCCCTGCCAAATATCCTGATGCTGACCTTGTAAGTTTATACAGGCATAAATGGGTCAGGTATAACAAGAACGGTACCTATAAAGAGTATTATGAGTTTTATTCAAAAATCCTTACGGAAAAGGGGAGACGGTCTCTTCTCACAGTCTCATCTTCATTTACTGTTCCATACAACACAACCAGGTTCATTGTAGTCGAAGTTCTGAAAAGTGATGGATCCGTGCTTCAGGTCGATATTGAAAAAAACAGCAGGGTTATGATCGAACAAAGACAGATGGAATCGAACATATACAATCCAAACAGTAAAATTCTTTATGTCAGTATTCCTAAACTTGATTTGGGGGATACAGTTCATTGTATTATTTTCGACGATTTCGCAAAAGTCAGGGTGCCGGATACATGGAGTGACTATGTCTGCTTTGAGAGTACGGATCCTTTAATATGCTCTGAGTATACTGTTATTGCCCCAAAGGCGAGACCGCTGCAAAGAATCGCCCTGAAAGCTGAGATTCCAGGAAGTGTGACCTTCATTAAACAGAAACATAACAATTCCATCATTTACAAATGGAAGGCAAAAGATGTCCCCCGCGCTTTTCCAGAGCCTAAAATGCCGCCTTTATACAGCCAGGTTCAGAGGCTGCTCGTAACCACGATTAAAGATTGGCGGCATATCTCACGCTGGTATTGGAACTTGTGTATGCCGAACATTGAAAAGAGTACGCCTGAAATGAAGATGTTAGTCAGTCAATTGATAAAAGGGATTGATGATCCGGACGAAAAAATTAATGCTATCTTTAAATGGGTGTCCCAGGAGATTCGTTATCTTGGTATTACTGTGGAGAAAGAAGCACCGGGGTATGAGCCTCATCCGGTTTATATGACTTTTGATCGGCGTGCCGGGGTCTGCCGGGACAAGGCTGCCTTGTTGACTGCAATGTTGAGATTAGCTGGATTCGAAGCCTATCCGGTTTTAATTATGAATGGTCCCAAAAAAGATTTCGAAGTTCCTCAACCCTATTTTAACCATGCCATCACCTCTGTAAAAAAAGATGATGGTTCATACCTGCTGATGGATTCGACCGATGAAAATACAAAGGAGCTTTTACCGGCCTATCTTGGCAATAAGAGCTATCTCGTGGCGGCACCGGAAGGAGAAATACTTAGAACCAGCCCTGTTCAGCCGGCAGAGCAAAATATGATGTATATTGACACAAAAGGGATACTGACAAAAGAGGGCGGCATGAATGCCGAAACGGTTCTTGGTTTTGATGGTATCAATGATAATCTTTATCGAGGCTATTTTGCCAGACTGTCACGTGACGAGCGGCATGAATTTTTTGAAATGATTGTAAGCAGGGTTGCCTCCGGAGCTCATCTGGCCGATTACAGGATAACTCCTGCAAACATGCTTGATACGACCATTCCTTTAAAGGTTTGCATTACCTTTGAAGTAAAAGATTTTGTCATTCCGGGTGAAAACGTCGTTATGCTTCCTCTGCTGTCCATTGGACACAGGATAGGTCTTGTCAATCATATTATCAAAGAAATGGGTCTCAGAAAACGCAAATACACATTTTTTACACGCTATGCTTGCGGAGTAAAAGAAACTCTGAATCTGAACCTGAATCATCTGGTTGGAAGACCTGTCAGTCTTCCGGAATATAAAGATATTGAAAACAGGGGAATCAGATGGTTTCGAAGTATTTCCTTTAAAGGAAAAAATCTTGAAACCAGCAATGTTTTTAAAATGAAACTGCCGGAGTATTCGCCTGAAGAATACCTGACACTAAAAGAAGTGCTTAAGAAAATCGAGACCGACAATGAAAAGATGCCTATCTTTTCAACACCTTTTCCCAAAAAATATGACGGGGGAGCAAGGTGGTATTCAGCATTTCATGCAGATGCCGTGGTGCTGGATGAATTAGATGAGTTTGATCTTAAAAACGCAAACAACTGGACAGAAACCAAGCATATGAAAATTAAAGTTCTTACCTATGCGGGAATAAAGAAAAATAGTGATATTTATATAGATTACAATCCGATATGGGAGGATATCGAAATTCGGAAGGCTCAGGTTACATCACCGGCCGGGAAAGTAAGAACGGTTGAGGAGAAAGAAATCAACAAAATGGACATGGACTGGACTGGCGATGCTCCACGATATCCAGCGGCAAAGAGGCTTGTGGTCAGCTTTCCTGGTGTTGAGAAAGGAAGCACTATTGAGTATCTGATTGTAAGGAAAAAGAAGAATCGTCCCTTTTTTTCAATAAATGGAGATTTTTTCTATCATGATATGCCTGGAAAAGAATCCGCCCAGATCGAAGATCACACTTATCTTTCCATAAATGGTCTGTTTTGCTATTATTACCCGATCGTAAGAAAAAGAGTGCGATTAAAAGTACCGACTCATCTGTCTCTGAAAATTTTTAAGGCGGATAATGGAATTGGACTGGAAAAAATATGGAAACGTAAATATAAAGAGATTATTAAAGAAGAACCGGGACGTATTGTCAACAATAAGAGGGTGTATGAATTTTCCGCAAGCAAGGTGGAACCTGTAAAGTATGAGAGCTACATGCCCCCGTGGTACAGTTTTAATCCGACTGTATTTGTTTCAGCAGGAGACTGGAAGCAATATGCCGAAGATGTTAAAGATGTTCTTCTTAGGGCTGCTTCATCTCAACCTGAAACAGAAAAGATAACGGGAAAACTTGTTTGCAAAATGCATGACGGCAAGCAGAAAATTACCGCTATCCGTGACTTTGCGGCAAAAAATATTCGCTATATCGACCTTTCAATCAGTGATATGCCCTTTGATCAGATTACACCGGCCGATAAAACCCTGAGCGATGGATATGGAAACGCTGCTGACAGAGCAATACTTTTATTTGCCATGCTCCGTTATGCCGGATACAATCCCGAATTTGTTCTTTCATCGTGGGTATCGCCGGACAAGAATCTGCGGCGGCCTTTACATGATTATCCGGATCCCAAATGGTTTGACAATGTCCTGGTTCGTGTTAAGGAGGGGAATGGATATATCTATCTTAATGATACGGATCAGTACGCGGCACTTGGAAGCACGCTGCATGACGGCTATCCCGGGCTGTTGCTTGTTTCCGGTAAAATAGAGATAATAAAGGCGGCTTCACCCGACCTAAGAGATCGTATGGATGTAACCTTTTTCCTTCGGCTGTTTGAAAATGGTGATGCAATAATAAAGAAAACAAGAAAGTTTTACGGAATGGATTTTGCCCGGTTTCACAAAAAGCTTAAAGAGATGCCGCCGGAAAAGCTTCGCCGCTATCATCAAAAACAGGTGGCTTTGATCAGTCAGTCAGCCATAGAAGAGGGAAAATATATTAATAACTGTAATGTATATCCGGCAGTAGAGGAATTTTCAGTAAGAGCAAAAAAATATGCCACACGTCAGGGCGATTATCTCTATCTTAAATTGCCCGGGCTTATTAACAGCATCGGAGGGGCTGAAAAAAGCAAAAGGGAAAATCCCATGTATCGAAAAAGATCAGCCAGACAGTATATTAATGTGGAAGTAATTCTTCCCTGTGAGGTTGATTCGGTTAAGGCGAGTCCTCCTGAATCCATTATGCTGCCGATAAAAAGATCAGGACAGATAATAATGAAGAGCGGATTATCATCTGACGGACATCTGTCTATAAGTCTTGGACAGGATATAAACCTTGAACCGGTTGTTGTTACTCCTGAAGAATATCCGCAGCTTGTCATAGCAAACAGGATACTTGGGCAGCTGAAAACAAGGATGCTCTTGTTGAAACTTGGGTCATAAAAATCCAGATGAATATCGAACATCCAACCATAATGTATCCAGATTTTCAAACCAGTGGTCAGGCTGTTTTTTCTTATGACATCATATCCTTTTGGTGATTAACTGGAGAGTTAATTTGACATTTAATATTTTTACACTAAAATGAAAGATGCTATGTTTTGTCAGTAAAAATTTTCGCCCATATGGATGTTATTTCTAATTGTAACTTTTTGAGAAACAGCTTCTAATTAACGTAATAACTTGATTTTTTAAAGCTAAACGCTAACAGCCAATAGCTGACCATACAGATCAAAATGTTTGATTTAATTTCATATCTTGATACTAAACGCAGGCTGATAAATGATGCTCTTAATGAGCTTCTTGAGTCTTCTTTTAATTCAAGGCGCATTGTGAGCGCTATGAAATATTCTCTTATGGCCGGAGGTAAGCGTATAAGACCTGTTTTATGCATAGCTGCTTCCGAAGCGGTAAACCGTACAAATCCGGATGTCTTAAGAGCCGCCTGCGCCCTTGAATTGATCCACACATACTCCTTAATACATGATGACCTTCCGGCAATGGATAATGACGATCTGCGAAGATGTGTGCCGACATGTCATATCAGATTTGACGAAGCTACGGCTATATTAGCGGGTGACGCTCTTCTTACGATGGCCTTCCAGGTTCTTTCGTCCACTGAATCCATAAATAAAAATAACGCTATGAAATGGATAAAGGTAATGCATGTAATTGCGTATGCGGCAGGATACGAAGGTATGGTTGAGGGGCAGATGAGAGATATTTCCTCCGAGGGATGCGGATTGACATTGGATGAACTTCAAGAAATGCATTCTTTAAAGACCGGCGCGCTTATCGAAGCATCAATATCTGTCGGTGCCATCTTGGGATGCGGAAGTCAAAATCAAATCGATCAACTTGAAATCTACTCAAAAAATATCGGTTTAGCCTTTCAGGTAGCTGACGATATTATAAATGTAGAAGGCGATCCTTTATTTATGGGCAAGGCTGCCGGAACTGATGAAGCCAGGCAGAAAAGTACATATCCTTCCATAATGGGAATTGAAGATTCTAAAAAATTTGCAAAGAAACTGATCAGCGACGCTCATCTGGCTTTGGCTGATTTTGACGGCAGGGCGGATCCTCTAAGAGCTATTGCAGCTTATATTATTGAAAGGAAGTGCTGAACAATGTTTAAATGCCCGTTCTGAATCAAGGCAGTAAATCAAAATAACTTATGCATCTTACTCGCCTTTTTTTCCGTCTTCTGTGTTACTCATCAGTTACATATACATAATCATTATGCGCCTTCCTCGCGCCTTGAAGACGCAATAAAATTCTGTGCAATCTGTACAAGTTATTTTGACTCACTACCTAAGCGGCCAGCGGTTAGTGTCATGCCATGCGTGAAATATTGTGTCAGGCACTTGTCATTCCCGCGAACGCGGAAATCCGGTATTTCTGCCTGCTTCCATGCTTCTGGATTTCAGGTTTTTTGCAAAAATGACGGTCATCTTTGCGACATTAGACTTGAGCGCTCTATTGACCGTTTTGTTTAATAAAAAAAGGAATTGTTAAATTTTGAGCATTCTTGACAAGATCGATTCTCCATCTGATTTAAAGTCTCTTTCACGATCAGACCTGACGATACTGGCATCTGAGATACGTAAAATTATCATTGATGTTGTGTCTAAAAATGGTGGACATCTCGCGTCCAGTCTTGGCGTAGTTGAATTGACTATTGCCATCCATTATGTTTTTAACGCTCCTGACGATAAAATTGTCTGGGACGTAGGCCATCAAACCTATGCCCATAAACTCCTTACCGGTCGCAGGAGACAGTTCCATACACTTCGCAAGCCAAATGGATTATGCGGTTTTACCCGCATGAGCGAAAGTCCTTACGATGCATTTTCAACCGGGCACAGCAGCACTTCCATATCTACATGCCTGGGAATCGCTTGCGCCAAGCGTTTAAAAAAGGAGAATTCCAATGTTGTTGCAGTAATTGGTGACGGTTCCATGACAGGCGGACTCGCTTATGAGGGCCTTAACCAGGCAGGAGATATTCACAAGGATCTAATCGTTATACTAAATGATAATGATATGTCTATTGCCCCCAATGTCGGTGCCGTATCTTCTCTTTTAAGCCGCGCCTTTTCGGCGAAATATCTTCAGGATTTAAGAAGGGATTTGGGAGATCTGCTGAAGTCTTTACCAAGGATCGGAGATGATATTTATCAATTTGCAAAACGTTCCGAAGAGTCATTTAAGGCTTTTGTAACTCCAGGCATGCTTTTTGAGGCATTCGGTTTTGAATATTTCGGGCCTATAAATGGTCACAATCTTGATCATCTGATTAATATGCTGAATAATATAAAAGAATTAGATGAACCTGTCCTTCTGCATGTTATTACGAAAAAAGGAAAGGGATATCCACCTGCTGAAAAAAATCCTGTTTATTTTCACGGTGTTGGATCTTTTGAGATAAAAACAGGCAACAGCTTAAAGAAAAAGACTTCAATTCCTACTTATACCCAGGTTTTTGGCAAAACAATGGTAAAACTTGCAAAAGAGGATGAAAGAATTATAGCTGTTACTGCGGCCATGCCTGAAGGGACGGGTCTTTTGAGCTTTGCGGAAACATATCCCGACCGGTTTTTTGACGTTGGTATCGCTGAGCAGCATGGCGTCACTTTTGCAGGCGGACTTGCAGCTAAAGGGTTAAAACCGGTTGTAGCCATATATTCTACTTTTCTGCAGCGAGCTTATGATCAGATATTGCATGATATTTGTCTGGAAGCCCTTCCGGTTGTTTTTGCTTTGGATAGAGGGGGCATTGTCGGAGAAGACGGCGCAACTCATAATGGGCTGTTTGATTTTTCTTTTCTCAGAAGTCTTCCCAATATGGTGGTTATGGCTCCAAAGGATGAAAATGAACTGAGCCGGATGCTGAAAACAGCCATTGAGCATAACGGTCCCATAGCCTTCAGATATCCCAGGGGGAGGGGGGCAGGCGTTGAAATAGATGAGGAGATCACTGCTATTCCTATAGGAAGAGGAGAAATATTAGAACATGGTGATGATATTCTGATATTAGCCATAGGAAGATCTGTTCGTGATGCCCTAAAAGCGCATTCAATACTTGTGAAACAGGGGATATCCTCTACAGTTGTAAACTGTCGTTTTGTAAAGCCGATAGATACGAATCTGATCTGCTCTCTCGCAAAAAAAATACCTTATATTATAACCGTAGAAGAAAATGTGCTTCAGGGAGGATTTGGAAGCGCCGTTCTGGAAGCTTTAAACGATCAGGAAATAAGCGGTTTTTTTCTTAAACGGCTTGGAATAAAGGATACATTTGTCGAACATGGACCGCAGGATTACATAAGGTCAAAATATGGTCTTGATTCAGAAGCCATCGTTAATACCGCCCTGGGAATCAGAACCATGGAGGCAGGGAAGGGCAAATGCATCAAAATTTAGAGCCTTAAAAATAAAATAGTTGTGTAATGCAGCAGTAACTTCTCAATAAGTCCGGGCACCTATTGCTCTGTCATCTATTTAAAGTCGTAAAGGCGGCTGTCATTTTTGCAAAAGCCTGAAATCCAGAAGCGCTGAAACAGTCAAAAATACTGGATTCCTGCCTTCGCGGGAATAACGATCTT
This sequence comes from uncultured Desulfobacterales bacterium, assembly GCA_964600725.1. Taxonomy (GTDB): domain Bacteria; phylum Desulfobacterota; class Desulfobacteria; order Desulfobacterales; family CAZRLQ01; genus CAZRLQ01. The sequence goes on along the minus strand of CAZRLQ010000022.1, from coordinate 6,581 downwards.
TGATAGTCGTCGATAAAAATACGTTATTACTGCGAAGGCAGGAATAAAGGTCGGGGTCCGAGGCATCCATAAGCCTCAAGAAAGATTGGCTGACCAGTTTTCCACCGACAACAAGAATATTCAGCCCTACCGGGCAGGCAACGGCGCCATCCATCCAGTACCAGCCAGTCTGGTGTACCAGAAAAAGACCCGCCAATACCCCTGCAGACGTGTATACAACTGATCTGCCTGCCCGCCCGCATAAGCCCTGTTCCCCAAAAAAACTGATTAGACTTGCTCCTAAAAGAATAAACAGCCCGCTTTGAAGATGAGGGAGTTGCCGGAAGTAAATAATATGAGACAGCCCTGATGTAAAAGCGGAAAAATACTCGATTTTGCCATGTCCATAAGGATGGCATTCATCCGGCGGTTTGGCCGCAACCAAGACGCTTATCATTGCAAAAGCACTCGCTGCCGCATTAATGATAGATTCAAGCGCATCGGGAAGAATAGCGGAAGAACCGATGAGATGGCAGGCGTAAAACTTTGCAGCCATCAATGAGACACCAACTGCAAATGACAAACCTATAGCGACAAGACGGGGCTTGACACGCTCTCTTTCCGGAAATCTTCTTTTATCTTTCCATATTGTCGCCGGGTCTTTCCGAATCAAAGCCGCTATTGCTTCCATCAATGTCCAAAATTCTTTCCATCTTCACAAAATCAGGCCGCTCATCCAGCAAGTGGAAAGGGCATTTTCTGATAGCTTTCAATTCCCTGATTCAGAAGAGAATCAGATGAAAACCCGCATAAAGCAAGACTTATTGTTAACCCTTGAATATTTGATATAAACTATTTTAACAACTGCATGCAGCGTGATTCCGCCATATAAGCGAAAGCTTTGAATAAAGAAGTGATACTAAGAAATCAAGAGGAAGGCAGCGGTTTTTTGCTTTAATTCCCGGAAATTTCAACTAAAATATGATGTTTAATTAGTCATAATGCACCAAACCGGCGAATATGCCG
>CAZRLQ010000022.1:0-5476 GCA_964600725.1 uncultured Desulfobacterales bacterium | reverse complement strand
ACCGCAATGAAGGCGGGAGCATTAAAAGAGCTTTTGAATATGCCGGTCAGGATGGATAATCCTTATGTTCAAAAGTGGAAAAGCGAAGGCAAGCGGGTTATAGGATACATCTGTACTTATGCACCGGAAGAGGTTATTTACGCCGCCGGCATGCTGCCATACAGAACCGGGGCAGTAGGATGTACAACAACTGATGAAGCAGATGTATATTTGCATCGATTTCACTGCACCTATGCAAGATGTCTTTTACAGTTAGGTTTTGAAGGTGAGTATGATTTTTTAGATGGCTTTTGCTTTCTCAACGGATGTGAGCAATTAAGAAGGGTTTATGATATCTGGAAAAAAAAGCTTAATACAAAGTTTGTAGATATGCTCACCATACCTCATGTTTTGTCTGAAAAAAGGTTAAATTGGTATATAGATGATATAAAAAAATTTGCTGAAAACTTGGCATCTGCTTTTGCCGCAACCCCTTTGAGTAAGGAAAAATTAAGGGAGGCCATAGAAATATACAATGAAACCAGGACATTGATGGGCGAACTCTATGATTTAAGAAAGGCCGCCAACCCTCCTGTTACCGGTTCAGAAGCCATGAAAATAGCTACAGCGGCATTTACCATTCCAAAACCTATTTTTAATGAACTAATGGCTCAGGCTTTAGGCGAAATAAAACAAAGATCAAAAATTTCCGATTATCGGGCCCGCATTATGATTGCCGGAAGTTTCATGGATGACACCTTCTTGATAGACCTGATCGAAGATGAAGGAGGACTGGTAGTATCAGATAATCTCTGTTTTGGCTACAGGCATTTTAGCAATAAGGTGGATGACATTGGTGATCCTTTGGAATCCGTAGCTAATCGTTACTTTTCAAACAATCCATGCCCGCGTATGCAGGGTGAATTTGACCGCAGGCTTGCTGAAACACAAACTATTGCCCGGAATGCCAAAGTGGATGGCATAATATTTCAGCGGCTGGCCTTTTGCGACAACCATGGCGCTGAATCCCCTATGGAAGCGAAGTACTTGGAAGAAGAGGGCATGCCGGCCCTGATTCTGGAAAGGGAATATATGCCTTCCGACAGCGGCAGGTTAAAAACCAGAATTCAGGCTTTTCTGGAACGAATTGAAAGGAGGAAGCAAAAATGAAGGATATCCACTGTGAGTGGTTTAAAAGGTTGAAAGTAACATGCAGCTTAGCTCAAGCCGCCATAGAATCAGGTGCTGCGAGTTTAGCAGATTTGGATCTGACCGGCATGCTGGCATCAGCAGATGATTATACTAAAAAGGTTGCCGGTATGCTGCAACCCGATTTTGTCAATGCAATGCTTCACCCTAAAAACAGGAATGTCATGTTGGCGGCTGTTAAAGCATACGGGGAATATATGGATTTCGTGCTTGATGGAATTAATGATGGAAAAAAGTTAGTATACTACTTTTTTGAAGCAACTCCTGAAATGTGTTTTGCAATGGATATGGTCCCTGTCTGTATAGAAACCATTTCCGTTCTTATGGCCTCCTTTTACAAACAGGGAGGTGAGGCAGAGATCGACGCACTTGAAGCAGAGGGTTTTCCCAGTCACTTGTGCTCAGCCCAAAAGGCATTTGTAGGTGGCTATCTTTCAAAGGAAGTTCCCGCTCCAAGCTATTTTCTAAAGCCCACTGTTCCTTGTGATCCCAGCAACCTGCTTTTTCAGTATATGGCCAAACTGACTAATGTTCCTTATGTTCTAATAGATGTGCCCTACTATTCGAACGAGAGAGCCTTTAATTATTACAAAAGTGAGATAGTAAGTGCCTATAAAGAACTGGAGCATATGAGCGGCAATAGAGTGAATGTAAAAAAACTTAAAAAACATATAGACCATACCAATCAACAACTGGACTACCTGTATAAGATTCAGGAATTGAGAAAGTGTACGCCCTGTCCTGATCCAGGTATGCACAGAGCTGTGGATTTTGCTCTTTATACTCTTTTCGGTTTTTCAGAAAAAGTTACCGATTATTTCCGGATAATCTATGAAGAAGCCAGGCAAAGGGCGGAAAAAGGCGAGGGTGTTATCCCACCGGATAAAAAGGAAATCCGTACCCTCTGGACCTGGGCCTGGCAAGGATATGATCTTTCGCTCTATCACTGGATGGAAGAAGAACATGGTGCCTCATACCTTGAATGCGGTCTTACCTATCTCCCTGCTGATATAATTGGCTTGATAGACAACAGCGATATTGATTCCATACTTGACGGTTTTGCCCGGCGAACATTTAATTATCCAATGAGCAGGCAGACTATCAGCTATGCTGACATCTGGGTTAATGATTTCACTCAAATGGCTTTGTCCTTTAAGGCCGATTGTGCTATTTTTGCCGGACATATGGCCTGCAAACATGGCTGGGCATTAAACAAACTTTTAAGTGATGCCATCAGGGAAGAAGCAAATATTCCAACCCTTCGCTTTGAGATGGATATAGCGGATAAGAGATTTACTCCTCCAGCGGAAGTTAAGAAATCCATGTCAGATTTTTTTGAAACATTAAAACGATAAACGGCTGCCGACGTAAGGCGGGGCACCTTGAAATTTCAACGGTCAGAGTGAATAGATCTAAAATTTGTCACCCTAACAAAAGCCATAGATGTGTAAGGGCTATTCGCCCTGATCGCAGGTGGGCAATGCCCCTTCTGTATTATCCCGCTTTAAGTCGGTGATCCGATAAACCAGAAAGGAAAGGCTATGTTTTTAGGTTGTGATATAGGAACAGGCTTCACCAAAGCAGTGTTGCTCAATGAAGTTGGTATTAAAGCAACAATAACAATACCCACCGAGGCTGATCCCCGCACTGCGGGTAAGGATGCGGTGGAAAAAATATTAAAGACAGCGGGTATAAAGGATAGTGAATTAAAAAGTTCGGCTGCCACCGGTTGGGGTAAAAGTTATTTTCCCTTGAAATCAAAGAAAGAAAACTTGATAAATTGTCTAGTGGCTGGAGCCGGCCATATACTCCCCTCCTGCAGAACTTTACTGGACATTGGTGCCCAACAAACTCTGGCAATAGCGATAAATGATAGGGGACAGATCCTGGAATACCGGCAAAACGACCGCTGTGCCGGAGGGTCTGGCCGTTTTATGGATATTATTTCAGAAGCTCTTGGAACTTCTTTGGAAAATATGTCTGATCTGGCTATAGACGCAGAAGATAAGGTTCTTATTACAAATCAATGCGCTGTCTTTGCTGAAAGTGAAGTGATTACCCGTGTAAACGATGGAAAACCGGTTGCTGCTATACTGGCGGGTATTGTTGATTCTATTGGGCGTAGTTTGATTACCCTGGTTAAACGCATATCTATTCAGGACGATTTGATGATATCCGGCGGACTGGCTAAAAACAGGGCACTGGTAAAGTTTTTGGAAGAACATTTAGGAAAATCTATTCAGCCTGCAAGACCTGATCCCCAATTGGTTGCGGCTTTGGGTGCCGCCCTGCTGGCAAAGGAGGATTACAAATGATAATTGCCGGATGTGACGTAGGTTCACTTACAGCAAAGGCCTTGATCATGAATGGCAGAGGAGATATTTTGGCTTATGATGTTATGAAAGTTACTCCCGATCCTGTACAATCGGCTGAAAAAATCATGTCGCATGTTTTAAAAACAGCAGAACTTGAATTCAAAAATATTGATTACTGTATAAGTACAGGATATGGAAGAGAAAAGATACCATTTGCCCAAAAAAATATAAGTGAAATCTCTTGCCACGGAAAAGGAGCCAATTGGATCAGCCCTGCAATCAGGACGGTTATAGATATAGGAGGGCAGGACTGCAAGGTGATTCGAGTGGATAAAAATGGCGAACTGATAGATTTTGTCATGAACGACAAATGTGCTGCTGGTACCGGCCGTTTTCTCGAAGGAATCGCCAAAACCTTGAAAATAGAACTTGGCCAATTGGGAGCTCTTTCTCTTGAAGGTCAAAGCCCTGTGGATATTACCAGTATTTGCACTGTCTTTACCCAGTTTGACGTTATGCACCTTATTGTGGAAGGGACTGACAGAGCAGATATTGCAGCTGGTGTGGCCAAGGCTATGGCTACCAGAATGCATAAACTTGTGCGAAAGGTCGGCATAAAAAAGGAAGTGGCCATAACCGGCGGGGTGGCTAAAAATCAAGGAGTTTTAAAATATCTGGAAAATATTATTAGAGGCACAATCTATCAGTTTACAGATATTGACCCCCAAATCGTGGGCGCTTTAGGAGCTGCACTCTTTGCACGGGAAGAAATGGAAAAGAAATAAAATGAAACAGATGATAGCTGTAGGCGGCAAAGGGGGTGTCGGAAAGACCCTTATTGTAGCTCTTCTTACCCAATTGCTTAGTACTGATTATAATCTTCTTACAATAGATGCGGATCCGGCTTTAGGTCTTACCCACGCAATCGGAATAAAACCAGACAAAACAATCTGGGATATTCGTGAATCATTAAAAGAAGGGCCGGAGCGAAAGAAACTTTTGGGAGGTGATAAAGACCGGCCTTTAAAAAAGGTTATAAAGGAGAATATTATTCTAAAAACCAGAAATTTTGATTTTTTGGTTATGGGCAGATCCGAAGGACCTGGTTGTTATTGCGCTCTCAATGATCTGCTGCGGTATTCAATCGACTCTCTGGCTCAAAGTTATGATATGGTTTTAGTTGATTGTGAGGCCGGACTTGAACAGGTAAACAGAAGAGTTCTGCGCAAAATGGATACCCTGCTGTTAATCACTGATCCTACATTAAGAGGTGTTGAAACAATTCGATATTTATCTGATATTGCTTGTAAACAAGAAGCGGAATACGTGCCGCAAAGAATGGGGTTGATATTCAACCGGGTAAGAAATAAAGACGATTTAAAAATTTTTAAAGAAAAGCTCAACATTAAAATATGGGGATATATACCGGATGATGAACTGATTAAAAAGTACGACCTTGAAGGAAGGTCCCTGTTGGAATTGCCTGATACATCCCCGGCTTTTCAGGCCGCAGCCGGCTTAAAAACTTGTCTTTTAAGCGAAACTTAGGAACTGGAAATATGAGAATAAGTTATTGGAATTCGTGCTCAATTTTAGGTCGAATTTGGACGATTTGATTGAGTCAAGCCGAGTGTCGAGCCGCTCTTCCGGCATGGATCGACATTCGGCACTTCGCGGACGGGGCTTGAACCCTGCCTTTGACCAAAGGGAAACAAATCCCTTTTGGAAACCCCGGGTTTAGCAGGCTTAGCGTCTCCCAAGAACCTCTGCGCAAGATATCGATTCATCCACCCCCATTGTTACATTGAGAAGTTTGCGGCTGATAATCGCCAAAAGATGGCTTAAAAATGGATGCGAAAATGATAACTCGATGTTCAGGTTTTTTGAGCTATTCAAAAATCATTTTTATATAACCTATTGATTTTATTAGCCTGATGTGTTTGAAAGAGCTTTTTTGTATTCTAATAAATTCA
>CAZRLQ010000021.1:0-14621 GCA_964600725.1 uncultured Desulfobacterales bacterium | reverse complement strand
CTGCCTGCCGCAGGCCCGCCTGTCGGCGGACAGGCAGGGCTGACAGTAGTTGACTTAACAATGTTTTGTTAGTGTCGTGTCATGCGTGAAATATTGTATCAGGCACTTGTCATTTTAAAGACCACAAATAAGTCTGTTGATTTATGAGGATTTTTGTTCGAGATCAAGGCATGTGAAAAGACTATAAATCAACGGACTCATTTATGGATGTATACTTGCCAAGGCAGGTGATTTGTGCGACTTATTCGATTCGGCCCAAAAGGTGATGAAAAGCCTGGTTTATGGAAAAATGGATATATTGTAAATCTGAAGAATATTTTTCCGGATATTCCCGATATTGGTGAAGATTTTTTCAAAAACAACTGGATCCAAAAGGTTTCTGCCGTAACAGATACCGGACAGAAAATGGATGTCCGCATAGGCAGTCCTGTCAGTCGCCCTTCAAAGATAATCTGTCTTGGTAAAAATTATTCAGAGCATATAGAGGAAGGCGGCTTTGATAAACCGGTAAAACCGTTGATATTTTGCAAAACACCAAATGCACTTACAGGTCCCTTTGATCCAATCGTTCTGCCGCGCAGCAGCAATCAGATTGACTGGGAGGTTGAGCTGGCTTTAATCATTAAAAAAGAAGGAAAGCGAATAAATCGAGGAGATGCATTAAATTATATCGCAGGATATTCTGTAATGAATGATCTTTCCGGAAGGGATGTACAGTTTTCTGATGGACAATGGTTTCGGGGCAAATCATTTGACTGCTTTGCGCCTTTAGGTCCATCCATTGTTACACCTGATGAAGCAGGAGATGTAAAAAATCTTAGACTTACCACTGCTGTTGATGGAAAAATCATGCAGGATGGAAATACAGGCGATATGATATTTGACATTCCCTTTTTAATTGAAAATATCAGTGAAGATATAACGCTGCTGCCTGGTGATATTATATCAACAGGTACACCTTCCGGTGTAGGAATATTCAAAGACCCTCCGGTTGTTTTGAAACCTGGAAATATAGTTGAATGCCGAATTGAAAATATTGGTTTGATTAGAAACAGGATAACATCTCAATAGCCTCCGGGAGTCCTTAGATCAATGAGAAAAAGAAGATATTGAACAAGTTTTATCCAAAAGCTGACCGCTAATGGCTAAAAGCTAACTAGCACGGTCGAAAGTTTTCATGAAGCTCAAATGATCATCGAGAGGATATTACAAAATGAACAATCAGAAAACAAAGCCGATTAAAATTCTTGAAGTTCAGCAGTTTTCTGAGCAGGAATTAATAGACAGGTTGCGAAAGCTTACAATGCTGGAAGATAAAGAGACAAAACCGTATGAAAAAACATTCATTTCCATGGAAAACATATGTATTGATGATCTATTTCCCCCGCAGCGTTATGTTCTAAAAAGTGAATTGATGAAGGTTAGAGAATTGAAGTGGCGCCTTGAAGAACAGGGAATCGATATATTTAATCTCAATGGTTTTATACGGGTTAAACTCGATGGAAATAGAGAGCCTATAGATTTGCTTCCTCCGGTAGTCGAAGAAGTTATTGAAAGAAACGGCCGTATAGTAAATATCATTAATGATGGCATGCACCGGATATATCTGGCATATCTGGAATGGGTTATTCCTCAGGTTGTTTTTATACGTGGATTGCCAAAAAATCTTTTATACTACGCATTTCCAATTCCTGATAAGGATTGGACCAAAATTGAACTCAGGGATGATATACCAAAAAATTTTATTAAAAAATGGCATAGAATTGAAAAAAATAAAGAACTTTACAGAAATTTTAACAGTACTTTTATGAATGTCGGCGGGCCTAGAGGAAACATAGGCTAATCAGGGAGAAATGGCCATGCGTCCAAACTGGAACGAGTATTTTATGACTATTGCAAAGCTTATAAGCACAAGATCTACATGTAATTCAAGACCTACCGGCGCTGTAGTCGTCAGGGATAAACAGATCCTGTCAACAGGTTATAATGGCTCTATGCCTGGAGCGCCTCACTGCTCAGATCAAAGCGATATAGACGGAAAGCCATTTTGTTTCAGAAGGTCGATAATGGCTCCGGAAGAAGACAAATACAATTATTGTCGCAGTTCTCATGCAGAAGCGAACGCAATCGCCCAGGCTGCACGTATGGGGATATCTTTGGAAGGTTCGACTCTCTATGTCACACTTGCTCCCTGTTATGTCTGCTTGAAACTGTTAGCTACTTCCAGAGTCAAGCATATCTATTATGAATCCGGATATGAATCAACCAATCCCAAAAGAGACAATTTTTGGAGAAATGCGATAAAAGAAGCAGGTATTGAAACATTTGAGCAGATTCGATTATCAGAAGAAACCATTGTTCAAACAGTAAATGCTTTGAAACACATTACATCCGCCAGAAGGCTTGGTGAAAACGAATAGCATTTTATCGGTTGGCACCTGAACTAAGGAACGGGAACGAACTTTGAAGTAACGTAAAGCAAGAGTAATATTTGTTAAGGAATCTTAACAAATATTACTCTTGACAAATTTATTAATAATTACTAAAGCTTTTTTCTTAATAAATAATGTATGCAAGATGTGATGATAACATAAATTTTAAATCACTGAAAGGAGAAGTAAAATGGGACATTTAATTCCACCTCATGGTGGTAAAGGTTTGACTTGCTGCCTGCTTGAAGGCGCTGAACTTGAAGCCGAAAAAAAGAAAGCAGAAGGACTGAAGAAAATATCAATATCTCCACGAGTTAAAGGAGATCTTATTATGATGGGTATCGGCGGGTTTAGTCCTCTTACAGGATTTATGGCAAAAGCCGACTGGAAGAGGGTTTGTGAAGAATTTCTTCTTGAAGACGGAACATTTTGGCCCATTCCGGTTACCCTGGACGCAAGCAAAGAAGATGCCGATAGTGTCAATACAGGGGAAGAGATAGCCCTTTACGATCCTGAAGGTGACGAAATTATGGCTACCATGAAGGTGACTGAAAAGTATGAAATGTCAGAGGCTGAAAAGACATTTGAATGCGAAAAGATATTCATGGGTGAAGGCACCGCGACGGCAGAGGAATTCTGGAAAATTGCAAAAGATGATCATCCCGGCGTTCAGATGGTGATGAATCAAAAAGAGATAAATCTTGCAGGCCCTGTTAAAGTGTTAAGTGAAAGCGATTATCCGACCAAGTACGCCGGCATTTATATGCGGCCTGAAGAATCAAGGAAGATTTTTGAGGAAAATGGCTGGACAGAAGTCGCCGCACTCCAGCTCAGAAATCCAATGCACAGATCCCACGAATATCTTTGCAAAATCGCAATAGAAGTCTGTGACGGTGTTTTTATTCACTCCCTGGTTGGAAACCTTAAACCTGGTGATATTCCCGCTGAAGTTCGTGTAAAATGCATCGACACTCTGGTAAAAAATTATTTTGTTGAAGATTTTGTTGTACAGGGAGGATATCCTCTTGACATGCGTTATGCAGGTCCTAGGGAAGGGCTGCTTCACGCTACATTCCGCCAGAATTACGGCTGCTCACGAATGATAATCGGAAGAGATCATGCAGGGGTTGGTGATTTTTACGGAATGTTTGAAGCGCAGACCATATTTGATAAAATTCCTTATAGTTCAATGGAAGATGTCTGTAAAGTGCCGGGGCATGCATTGCTTTGCAAGCCGCTGAAGATTGACTGGACGTTTTACTGCCACAAATGTGACGGAATGGCGTCCCTTAGAACCTGTCCTCACAGCAAGGAAGACAGAGTTCTTCTTTCAGGCACAATGCTTCGAAAAGGTCTTTCGGAAGGAAGCGAGATTCCGGATCATTTTGGACGTGACGAGGTTCTTGAAATTCTTCGTGAATACTATTCAGGACTTACTGAAAAGGTTGAAATCAAACTGCACGGAGCCGCCACAGGTAAATAAGTAAAAGATACTTTATTGGGTTAATAAAAAAGGGGGATGTTGTGAAAACATCCCCCTTTTTTTCTGCTTGGTGCTTTAATTATCTTCGATTTCCATAATTATCATAAGCCATTGCAACTGTTCTGTATACAAGATGAGCAAGCTTTGAAAACGGTAAATATGCAAATAAACAAAATACAAATGCAAGATGTAACAAGTAGATAAAATAAGAAAAATATTCAACTTCAGCAAGTCTGGACATTTCCGTCAGCATTCCAGTGACTCCAAGTCCCAAAACAAGTCCGATTAAATACCAGTCTTTATAACCTGTTACCTGGTCGGTTTTGGAAAGCCTGCTTTTTATCATGAGAATTCCGCCTATAATCAGAGCTAAACCGCTGACGTTAGCTAACCATTTTACCGGGTTTAGTTGAGAGTAGGGCCCGGGGATATGAAAAATATACAAAACCAGGAAGAATATGCCTGTCACTATGAAAAGTCCGATAAAGCCAAACAATACCATCATGTGAGCAGTCGATCTTTCCTTGTTCTCGGAACATTCATTAAATTTGTCATGCCTTAAGATCGTTGGCAGCACATTGACAATGGACTTCAAAAAAGCTTTTAAATCGAGTTCCTTCTTCTCAGTCTTACCTTCCAGCAAAGCATTTTTGTGGATATCATTTAAAAAACGTTTAAGCCCCATGGCAAAAATTACAACAACCCATATGGATAGGGGAACAAAAACCAAATCTACAAACCATGTTGAAATAAATTTTGAATGGGCTATACCTTCCAGCGGTAATCCATTATGTGTATGGTACCAGAATTCTCCACCAAAAATTCTGGCGAAAAGATCACCAGCAAAAGTCGTTAATATTGCAAAAAATGCAAACAGGATAACCGGAATTCCAAAGAGAATGGGAAGTTTCTTCGGATCATTAACCATTTTACCAAGTGACTTGGGTGTTGCATAATCTGAAATAGCGTAAGATCGAACTGCGGCCAGCACATCACCAGGTTTTGCACCTCTCGGACACATTGTGGAACAATCTCCGCAATTATGGCAAAGCCAGATGTCGTGGTTGCACACAAGTTTATCTTTCAACCCCCATGATGCAGCAATCATCTCTTTTCTTGGAAAAGGTTTGTTTTCTGGAGAAATAGGACAGACCACAGAACATGTTGCACACTGGTAACATTTTTTCAGGTCGCTTCCTCCAAGTCCCACTACTTCGTTAATAAAATCCAGATCAGGATCTATAAGGTACCTCTCCGCCATTTTAATACCTCCTAAGTTGGCAGTATCAATATAAGTTCCAAGCTTTATCTATAAAACCGCTTTAATTTTTCGGGCACAGCGTGATTTCATCATATCACCATCTTAATGCAAAGGCGCAAGGAACAATTTCTTTGAGCCTTTGCTGTATAATTAATCACAAAACCAAAAGCCCTTTGCGCTTCTACGCTATTGATAACTGAAAGATAGAATATATAATTAAAAACCCTTGAAGGGATTTGGCCCTAGTCCTTCGATAAGTTCGACAAAAGAGTCTATGATCTCGGGAATCTTATCGTAATCATCAATAGCCACTTCAAACTGGGCGACACGCTCTTCTTCCAAAGCAAGACTGGATAATGCCTCACCAATTTTTTTCATCCTGATATCGGCCAGCTCGCTTCCTTTTACAAAATGACATTGATAATCGTCGCCATGCTTGCATCCAAGCAGGAAAACACCATCCATGCCGATGGATAAGGCATCCTTAATCCAGATTACGTTTACGGATCCAAGGCACCTTACGGGAATCAATCTTACATCGGCAGAATAACTAAGCCTGTTCAAACCGGCAATATCTAAAGCAGGATAAGCATCATTTTCACAGACCAGGCCAAGAATTCTAAGGGGCGGTTCGTCATAATCATCTTCAGAAGGAACGCCTATTGATTTAATCATGGAACCGATACTGTCAATATTATAATCTGCAAAACCTATGATACGCTCCGGGCAGGCACCCATGCAAGTTCCGCATCGTCTGCAACGCGTCGGATTCGGTTTCGGAGTTCCTTTTTCATCATCATCAAGCGCGCCAAATGGACACTCTTCAGTACAGCGTTTGCATTGAGTACATCTTTGAAAAAAGAAATCAGGGAAAGTCATGTCACCCGATCTCGGATGAACAGATACACCCCTGTTTACTGATTCCAAACACTGGATTGCTTTTAAGGCGGCACCAGATGCATCTTCAATGGATTCTTCCATTGTCATGCTTCGGCGGATGCCTCCGGCAGCATAAATACCTGTTCTTTGGGTTTCATAAGGAAAACAGATAAAATTTGAGTCCGCATAACCGTTGAAAAGGCCGATATCTCTAAAAGCAGGGCCCTGTCTGTAGGCTAAATTTATTACCGGATCATCGACTGTAGCAGGAACCATTCCGGCGGCCAGCACAACCATATCAGCATTGATTCTGATTTTTTCACCCAATAGCGTATTATCAGCATCAACAACCAGGCTCCCGCCGTCGCCTGTAACATTTGTCACTTCACCTTTTGTTAAAAAGATACCTGGATCATCTTGAATGCTTTTGTAAAAATTTTCCATAAGACCGGGTGTTCTCATATGCTGATACAATACATATGCTTTCCCTTCGGAATAATCTTCACGGACATAGGTTGCCTGCTTCAATGATACAAGGCTCGTCACCGAACCGGTATAATCAAAATCCGCATCATCATTTTGACCGGGGCTGTTTATAAAAACCACAGTTTGAGCCTGTTTGCCATCTGACGGCCTTGTTATTTTTCCTTTAGCGGCAATTTCCTCAAACTGGCTGTTAGTTACAACATCCGGAAATTTGCCGAAGCCCAGGTGAGCAAACTCGTTTTCATCAGGCTGGTAAGGTCTCCATCCAGCGGCAAGTATAACAGCGCCGAACAGCTCACCGTCTGGATCGAAAGTCAGAATATCTTGTTTTCCTTTATTATATTCCTTATATGCCTCGGCTAATTCTTCTGCACTTAATTCTTCCCCCTTTTCATTAACTTTCATTTCATCAGGCAATGGATAAGGTACATCAAATTCAGTCTTTTCACCAGGTTTCTTAAATGTTACGACAAATTCACCAGGTTGACCGGCAATTCTGGCAACAATCGTATTGGTCTTGACCGCTATTTTTGAATCAGCTTCGATCTCTTGAATTTTGCTTTGAACGACGGGCGTAATTAAATCTTCATAAGGACTTTCGAGCGGAAGCTGTTTTCTTAACTTGGCAGCATATCCGCCGAGAGCGGCCTCCTTCTCAACTATGGTGACTTCATATCCGGCTTTAGAAGCATCAAGGGCTGCAGATATACCGGTAATGCCGCCGCCTATAACAAGAATTTTTCTGGACAGGTTTTCAACATTATACGGTTCCGGCAAATCAATTTTTTCTACTTTAGCCATCGACATTTTTAAATAATCTTCAGCTAACATCTGAAGACTGTCATAATGCTCACCATCATCTATCTGCTCTTCAGTAAGCGCAGGAAATTTTGATCTTGGGTGTGACCATACAACCTGCTCTCTTAAGTTGACCCTGTCTACAATACAGCCATCAAACCTGAATACATCAAAATTTACCCTGCGGGAACAGCCGGCAATGACCAAAGTGTTGATACCTTCGTCGGCAATATCTTTCTTTATAACTTCAACACCTTCTTTTCCGCAAAGAAAAGAGTGGGTTTTGCAAATACCGATTCCTTCTTCTTCAGGAATTTCACACAATTTATTTATATCAAGCACATCCCCTATTCCACAGCCTGTGCAGATATATACTCCGTACTTTTTATCCATGGATATCCTCCCTACCTCCTCACCAAGGTTTGAATTGCCTTAAGCGCCATACCGGTTGCATTCTGATTAGACGACACCACGTCGGCAGGCTTGTTTGCGCATCCTGATGCAAACATTCCGCCCTTTTCAAAATCATTTATTATAAAACCATTCTCATCATATTTTAAATCCGCAGGAAGCTTAACATTCGCAGCAGTCGGCTGCATTCCTGTTGCAAGAACCACCATTTCAACATTTTGCAAGATCTTTTCACCGGTCACTGCATTCTCTGCAACTACTGTAATATTTTGGGTGCCGGAATCTTCCTTAACCTCTGCGACCTTGCCTTTTATAAAAAAGACATTTTCATCTTCTTTGATTTTCTTATAAAATTTTTCATAACGCTGGCCTGGCGCCCTGACATCAATATAAAAAATATAAATCCTGGCATCGGGATACTGTTCCCTGATATATGTCGTCTGTTTTAGAGAGGCCATACAGCAGATATAGGAACAATAAGGAAGGTGGTTCTCATCCCTTGAACCGGCACACTGAACAAATGCAATAGATTCAGGTTCTTTTTCATCCGAGGGACGAAGGATCTTTCCCTTTGTCGGACCGTTGGTTGAAGCCATCCTTTCCATCATCATATTTGTAATAATATTTTTATATCTGCCAAATCCGAGATTATCTATCTTTGCTGCATCATAAGGCTCCCAGCCGGTTGCCCAGACGACGGCTCCAACATTTAAGTCAATTGTTTTCGTCTCCATCTCAAGATCAACGGCATTGTATTTACATGCTTCCCGGCATCGTTTGGCATCTTCCGTACCTATAATCTGCGGAGAAATTACATAACGTGCAGGGAAAGCCATTTCATAAGGAAGATAGGCTCCTTTGGATTTATTCATTCCAAAATTAAATTCATTTGAGATTTCCATTTGGCAAACAGATGAACAGTCTCCGCAACAGGTGCAGTTTTCATTGATATACCTGGGGCTTAGCTTGATTGATACATTATAATTTCCAGCGGTTCCATCGACCTTTTCAACATTCGCAAGAGTAAAAACTTTTATTTTCGGATTATCCTTTATTCTTCTAAAATTAATCTCAAGTCCACAAGTCGGAGGACATAGCTTGGGGAAATATTGATTAAGCTGTGCAACTCTTCCGCCTAAAAAAGGATTTTTCTCAACCAAAAATACCTCGTACCCAACTTCGGCAGCTTCGAGGGCCGTTGTAACCCCGCTTATGCCTCCCCCGACAACCAAAATACTTCCACTTGCAGGGGCAGTTTTATTATTTGTCATGCTATCCCTCCGTGCATTATAAATTTAACATTAATAAAGCAAATTCAAAAATACCTTAGTTTTGCCCGATTTTTATATCAGCTACAAAATTTTTCCATCAAGAGAGTCAATATATTGCCATATTGACTATGAGGCTATCCTCATATGAGAAATTTTTTACAGGGTCAAGGAATCTGATACAGAAATTGCAAAAACAGCCATTCCCGGACAGCCTTATAAGCTAAAATTTCCCTCTTCCTGAGCCTGGACAAATTTGAACATTTTGAAACAGTCCCTATGCTTTGCGATGATTTTTCCAAGCCGGCATGCCTTGCTCAGCATATCCATATGCTTAAAAGTTTTATTCTTCATTTCAAGAAAGATATTCAAAAACTCTGTATAGAAAAATCTTTCTTGTGCGCTTAACGCAGATTAGAGAAGACCGCAAAAAATGATGCACTTGTGAAAAGTCCCAACATTTTATTTTGACCACAGCATATAGCTGCTCGAGTGGCAAAAAATTGATTTTTCGACTTTTTACGAAACTATCAAAAATAAAGGTTCCTAAATTCTCAGACAATCCCGTAAAAGCAAGGTGATAAAACTTTTAAGTATCTGGATATAGTGTAACTGGTTTTAAAGAAATAACACCTAAATCCTGCATAATCAGCCCCAAAAAAGATAATGCGGCAAAATGCGAATGCTTACCAAAATTGTAGAATTTAGGTAACATTGTGAATGTTTCCCCCGTGAATGTTTCCCTCCTGAATCAAGGACCTGCCTGCGGCAGGCAGGGCGGAATCCTGAAACCTGTCCATCCCGGCACGCAATATCGATTCATCCTCCACCTTCACTTCATTCAGAAGAAGAACTTCTCAGCGGGAAAATTAAAGCAAAAAAGAATTCTTAAGCTTTATCAATTAATGAAAAGCCTCCAGGTATTTTGCAGCAATACCTGGAGGCAGATTCGAGCGTGTTCTATCTAAATAGTCAAGTTTTTAATCCGGAATAATTTTAATGTAGTCTTTTTTGAAAACATCCCAGGTTCCGGCTTTAGGATCATACTTTGAGTTTACGAAAGCAAACCAGTTTTCATCATCCTGACCTGGATAATCAGCCTGATAATAGAAACCAGGATAACGGGTTTCCTTGCGGAACTGAATATGACGCAGATGAGCTTCAACTGTCCAGATTCGATGATAGATTTCCCAGCATCTCAACAGTTCATGCAGATCACCGGCAGCCAGTTTTTCACAGTCCTCGCGCATAGTCTGAAGCATATCCATAATAATTTCCAGGTTTTTGCTGCTGGTCTGGTAAAAAGTAGCTGTACCGGCTCCATATTCGTGGGTAGCTTTCATCAGTCTCAAGGCCATGCCTGAAGGTTTGATGTAGTTAGGGTTGATGTCTTCTGCAGTGGTATATTCACAGTTATCAAGATATATCCTTACAGGCTTGTATACCATATCAACCAGTTCTTCTTTTGACTGGCTCAAAGTCGGTGTGAAATCAGCATTATCCCGTGCATATCTCGCCATGGACTTGGCAGCTATACGTCCTTCAGCATGGGAACCTGATGAGAATTTATGGCCGGAACAACCTACTCCGTCACCAGCAGTAAACAGACCGTTAACCGTGGTCATACGGTTGTAAACTTTGCCGTCAACCTTAATTTTATAGGAATCCGGCACCCAGTCAAAATCCGGTCCGGAAGTCCAGAGACCGCAGCAGCCGGAATGGGATCCCAACAGATAAGGCTCTGTAGGCATAATCTCAGAATTTTTCTTTTCAGGCTCGGTATTGGTTGCACACCAGAGATTGGCCTGTCCGCAGGTCATGTCAAGAAAATCTTCCCAGGCTTCTGATTCAAGATGCTTGAGTTCCTTTTTGTCCAGTTTTTCACCAAGAGCAGCGAGCGCTGTTACAGTATCCATAATAATCGGCCCGCGGCCGGCTTTCATCTCAAACAGCATCAGGTGATTTCTGAGACAGGTCGGTGTTATTGCAGCGGTTCCGTAAGGAGCATATTTTTCAAGTTCTTCCTTGGCTGCATCACTGGCCGCAAAATTTTCACCCAGTCCGTTAAGCGCTTTGGCCTTGAACAGGAGAAACCATGCGCCAACAGGGCCATAACCATCTTTAAAACGAGCCGGGGTGAACCTGTTTTCCATCATGCTGAGCTCGGCACCAACCTTCATGCACATGGTGTAGGTGGAACCTGCATTCCATACCGGATACCATGCACGTCCTTTACCTTCACCAATGCTTCGCGGCTGATAGATATTTACAGCACCGCCGCAGGCAACCATCATGGTTTTGCATTTGATGATGTAAACCTTGTTTTCGCGGGCAGAAAAACCGACTGCGCCGGCAATCTGATTTTCTTTGTTGGCATCTAACAGAAGTTCAACGATAAATACACGTTCAAGAATATTATCATCTCCAATGGCCAGTTTAGCAGCCTCGGCAACTATTCTCTTGTACGACTCACCATTGATCATGATCTGCCATTTGCCGGTACGAACAGGAGTTGCACCTTCCTTCAGCGTCCCTTGTTTCTGGCCTTTCTTGCCGTCAAGATTTTTCCCGTCATCTGTTTTTTTCCAGACAGGAAGTCCCCATTCCTCAAAGAGATGAACCGAATCATCAACGTGGCAGCCCAGGTCAAAGATCAGATCTTCCCGTACAATTCCCATCAGGTCGTTACGGACCATACGTACGTAATCGTCAGGAGTGTTTTCACCAATATATGTGTTAATAGCGGAAAGACCTTGGGCGACAGCTCCGCTCCGTTCCATGGCGGCTTTGTCAACCAGCAGAACCGACTGATCGTCGGATATCCATTTTTTAATCTCAAACGCAGCACCGCAGGCAGCCATCCCGCCGCCTACAATCAGAATATCAACTTCTCGCTCTTCGACCTCAGGATCTCTAACAGCTTTAAGTTCACCCAAAGGTTTATTTGGTAATGCCATATTTATGTCCTCCTTAAAAAATATAAAATTTGTAATTGATCGTAATCAATGGATCATTTTAAAAGTTGAGACAAATTAAACAGTGGCCAAAGGTTTTTTCAACTCCACTCCATCGGCTTCTTCTGTAGAAAGCAGTTCACTGTCAAGGTCTTTTCCTTTTAAATCAGGATAAGCATTGGCCGCTCCTTCGGGTGTCGTACGGATGGGGAACTTAAAACGCTTTATAACGCCATTTCTGAACTTGCATGTCCACATGACATCTTCAGTTCCCAGCATAGGCATAACGCTGCTTCCAAGCGGAACAAAGTCGGAATAACCCCTTACCTCGATTGCCTGAGTAGGACATATCTTTACACAAGAAAAACATTCCCAGCACTGATCAGGCTCCTGATTGTATGCTTTCATGGAATTGGGATCGAGTACCATAAGGTCATTCGGGCAAATGTACATACAGGCTGTCTTGTCACCGCCTTTGCAGCCGTCGCACTTTTCAGCAATTACAAAACTTGGCATTGAATATACCTCCTAATTTTGTTTTTTAAGTATTTTAGGTTTAGTGAATGTCCTCCACCTGAATCATGGATTCAGAAGAGGCTTTTATCAGGTCTGCCTGCTGCATACAGGTCGAAGCCTGAAACGTATCCATCCCGATACGCTGTCGATTCATCATCTTCATTTCTGCCTGCCGGCAGGCAAGTCGCTTGGCAAGAGGACTTCTCGACGGAAAAGTTAAATATTTTGTGGTACAATTTTAAGCTTTTGCACCTCCCTTCATTTATATATAAAATATATATAGCTTTAACAAAGGTTCCTTATATTATTTTGACCGCCTTATGCTTCTAAAACCGCTTTGACTGCTAATAATTCTGAATTCCCAACGGATTGTTTAATTTCGCCTTATAATCCGCTATATTTTTATTGTCAAGCACTTTCAGCCAAACAATATAAAAATGTCTAAGCCTTGATTTAACTGTAACATTAAAACATCTGTATAACTTCTGTTTTTAAAAATTATTGACATAAGAAGTATATGCGTTTAAAACCAAATAATTAATCAGGAAGTGCTCAGCTCACTGGTGGGGCTCCCGGACTTCAAATCCGGTGTGGAGCGTTAAAACCGTTCCGGGTGGGTTCGATTCCCATGCACTTCCGCCACAATGAAATACTGCCGTAATAAATGAGACCTTTGTAAAACGCCTCTCCTTCGCCCAGTTTTTGCGCCTGCCTGGTATGCGTGACCACATCTGTCCGCGATAGATGAGTCTGTTAATTTATGAGAATTTTTATTCGGGATCAAGGCATACGAAAAAAATAACCGGAGGTATATAGTTGATATTCGTAAGGATTATTTTTTCGCATAACCTGTCTGTGCCTGTCTGACTGCGTCGCAACCGGGACAGGCAGGTGCAGAAATCGGGCAAAAAGACCATAAATCAACGGACTTATTTATGTGGCTTTAAATTTCTGCCCCCCTGAACTCGGAAGAAACTGAGTTTTTTCAAAAGCCCGGTCAGGCGTCAACATCCTCATCCTCATTTTTTTGTATCTTTAGCGAGTTATATGATTTTTACGTAATCTTTCAAAAAAAGTTAGGACAAGGATGGAAAAATCCCCCTCAATCCCCCCTTTTCAAAGGGGGAAGAACAAGGATGTCCGAACTTTGTGGAAAGGTTATATCTGGGATGTCTAAAAACCCGCTTTTGGGGCTACTTTCTTTGATCAGTTTTTGGGCCTGGCAATATTGAGTGAAACACTTGCCTTGACTGGCTTTAAATCAGATAAGAGGGGCCCGAAAACGGAGCAAGGCAAATAGGCTGATTTAGACACTCCAGGTTATATCCTTACTTTTTTAGATTATATATTCAGGAGCGAACAAACATGTCTTTAAGGAATTTTGCGGATAGCGATATGTTTAACCATTTCAAGGCGCTGAGAGAATTTCTCTATGGGGTGATTTCTTTAAGCTTGCGGATACTCCGGGAATTAAGATTTTTAGTTCATATTGCCGGCAAATTCCGCCGTTTCTTCCTGGTTCATTTCAGGAAGAATTATACATCCCGGCAACTCCTTGTTCGAGACGGAGCTTGCCGTCAATGCGGAACCTGCTGCAATCTTCTCATCACCTGTCCTATGCTGACGAAAAGGGGAAGCTGTCTTATATACGGCATTTGTCGGCCGCAAGCCTGCAAGGTTTTCCCAATCGATCAACGGGATATCGATGAAATCGAACTTTGCGGAAGAGTATGCGGATATAGTTTTAACAACAGACACGAGGATGTATCATTCAGGAGAGACAAATAATGCTCTGCATTCGGCCCATCGGAAAAATATTCCAGCCAGCCTGAGGAATCAATAATGTTCATACCCTTTCTTTATAACGCTCAAAACGTGTGTCGATTCCCTTGAGGAATCCCTTAAGTTCGGAAATATCCCGATCTGGTATCAGTTCAATGCGGCCATCATATTCAATTACTCTCATTTTCTGTCCAGGCCGCAACCGCAATGCATCTCTTATTTTCTTCGGTATAACTACTTGATATTTTGGAGATACTGTGACGGTTTGCATGTTGAACCTCCATCGGTATAATTTTACCTAAATTCTGCATTCAGTTTTCGCGAAATGATTATATCTGCCTCATGTTTCAG
>CAZRLQ010000020.1:0-14744 GCA_964600725.1 uncultured Desulfobacterales bacterium | reverse complement strand
ACTGTTGCTTAAAACACGTTTTTTGTGAAATAGGGCAACGATGGTAAAATCCCCCTCAATCCCTCTTTTTCAAAGGGGGAAGCACATAAGGTACACGGACTTATTGAGAGGTTACCCAAACTGTTGGTAAACACAAATTTTATCTATTGATTCTTACTTAAATATCAATAGCTTAAAAAGTGTAGAATGAGTCTGTAAATTTCTATTGAACAGAATACGGGATATTTTCATAATCTTTGAGCCTGTTTAAAAACCAGGTTTTTCTTCCTTTTCCTCGTCAGAACTTTTTCCAGTTTCATGAGTTTCTTCTTCCTTTTTTTTCTGCCAGGGATACATAATTCGTGAATGAAGCGCTGCTTCAAGTGATTCAATCAATGCCCTCTCTATTTTTGTAATGTCGCGGGTAGAAAGATCACAATCACTAAATTGACCGTCAGCAATCCGCTTTTCAATAATATGATGAATCATATTATTGATTTCTTCCTTTGTCGGCTCTTGAAGGGAACGAGATGCTGCTTCCACTGCATCGACAATCATCAGTATTGCTGCTTCAATGCTTTGAGGTTTTGGCCCGGGATATCGAAATTCCTCCTTTGCAGGTTCTGCTCCATGATTTGTATTGGCGGCTTTATTGTAGAAATACTCCACTAACTGGGTGCCGTGATGCTGCATGATCAAATCTTGGACTGCTTCGGGCAGGCCCGCATCTTGCGCAATCCTTTTTCCATCTTCAACATGTCTTATGATAATTTCAGCACTCTCCGCCGGATCTAAATCATCATGTGAATTCTTACCGACAAACTGATTTTCCACAAAAAACTTTGGATTCAATATCTTTCCGATATCATGGTAATAAGCACCTATATTCAGCAGTAATTTATCTGCTCCAACGGCTTCCCCTGCAGCTTGAGCAAAATAGGCTACTGACATGGTATGCTGATAGGTACCTGGGGCTTTGGCCAGAAGGTCTCGCATCAGGGGATGTTGAAGATCAATATACCGGTTGAGTTTAAAGGTGGAAGCTGTATGACGGCTCACTTCCATCAATGGTAAAATAAAAAGAGTTGCAGGGCCTGCAATGAGTCCTCCTGCAAATGCCCATCCTGTTTTTACAAACAGGGCCATGTTAAAAATTTCCGCCGGTTGAAAGGTTCCGTTTTTCTGCAAATTTTCGAAGAATAAAACAACCGCTTTCCAATCCAATGAATATATCAAAACGTAACCCGCATTTATTGCTCCTGCCAGCAGCGAAGGAATGAGAATATGAATGCGTTTTTGTATGCTTCCGGAAGCCAGTATAACGACAACTCCGCCAAATATGAAAAAAAGAATTATTTCAAAAACAGGACCTGAAAAAAGGCTGACTAAAAATGCTCCAGCAGCCATTGTGCAAGTAGCGGAAGTCCTTTCATTATTCAATAAGATCGCAAGCAGGGGAAGAGAACAAAATGGAAGAAGCCAAACTGAAAAGTTGGTGAAAAGAAGAAATATTTTCAACAGGACAATGGTTATTATCAACAGAATTAGCAGAAGATGATAAGGGGGCTTTTTCCGCCATCCGGAAGCGAGAATACGTGAAAGAAATAGATTATAAAATAATATTGCGAGTATTATAGCAGTTAAAATCCACAGAACATTTCCAGCCAAATCTTTTTTCTCATCTTCGCGGTAATCATTCAGAAGAATAATATCCTCTTCGCTCAAGATTTTACGAAAAGGTGTAAGAATATCTCCTGGATTATAACAGATGACTTTTGAAGGATACATTCTGATAATCTTTTCAATTCTTCTGTTGTTCTCTTTCTCATCATATTTCAAGTTCGGCAAAAGGGTGGCGACAGATATACGAATTACAAGATTGAGCACCCTTTTATCTACCTGCCAGAATAATTGAGATATCTTTTTCTCCATATCAAGTTTTGCGTCCTTTAATGTAGTAATTTCATTAACAAAATGAATTACAATACCGACTGGATCAGGATAAAGAATTTCAACTCTCTTCTTTCCGGCAAAAGGATTCGAATCACTTACAATTTTTCCCTGAAGGATTGCTTCCTCAATGGTTAAAATACCTTCGAACAGGTTTGTAAGGTTTCGATATTTTAAAATTTTGGCTAATTCATCCTGTTTAACATCTACACCGAACTCTTCTTTTAAATAATTTGCGATCAACTTATTACCGTTCTTTTTTTTGGATGAAGAACCGGAAATTTTTCCTATAAGATCATCTATTTTTTTCTCTGCTAAGGTGTATCTGTCCGGAAGGTAGGTATAGAGAGGAATATACTGAGATAAGGCCATCTTACGCTTTCCTCCCAAAGCCTTTTCCTGATCGAATTTAAAATGCATACGGGATCTGAATGTTAATAGCAAAGATTTTCCCGGCTGGGGGGGGTGGAAAGAAAGGCAGATATTTTCAACATAGCAGGCGGAAAAGGTTACAATACCAAGTATGATGCTAAGCAGCAGTTTCATCATGATTTTTTCATGAAAAATAAGTGATAAGTATCCCGATATCCTTTATTCTTCAGTTAAAAGTCCCTAAAGTCCTTCTTCAGCAATAAAATAGTCAGAGATAACACCCATAAATGGATTATATTTTATTGCATAATGGCGCATATTCTGTTTAACAAAATTGCTGGAAATTTCTTTGTCTTCTTTATAAAAAATTTCTGCATTCCTTTCCCAGTCCTGTTCGTCCATTTTCAGAATTTCTTTAACTCTCTCTTTATAAAAAGGAGCTGATGAAAAATCTGAACAGGCATTTACAAACCATGGCATAAGAAGCCCCACTTTTTTAAGAAAAAGATTATGCTTATCTCCGAAATCAAGGCAAGAACCTTTTGTAAAATTCGACATTTGCCTCATCTTCTCTTTATCAATCGATTTTCTTTCGACACTGATTTTATGAGCCCGTGTCCCTGGAAAAGGGAAAAAAAACGACCAGCGGAAGCGGCCCGGTTTTGATTTGGCCATTAATTCAATCGTAGCCATCAGGTCTTCATAGGTTTCATCCGGAAGACCTATCATTAAAAAAACCGAAGTATGCATCCCGAACTTATAAGCGGTCTGTATGGCTTTGATAATTTCCTCATTCTTCATGTGGCGGTTTAAAATCCGTCTGCGAATCCGACTGCTGCCGCTTTCAACCCCAAACTTTACAATCTTGCAATTCGCATCAGCTAAACTGGCAGCCCGCTTGTCATCAAAAAAACCTACATGAGCGTTTACCGCAAAAGGAATAGAACATACTTTTTTATATTCCTTGCAAAATTCTATAAGGTAATCTTGATAAAAGGTAAAAAGATCATCATCAAAAATAAAAAATTTTATATTCTTATAATTGCCTATAAGATATTTGATTTCAGCCATTGTCTGACTTATATCAAAATGCCTTATATAGTTTATCTGTTTAAAACTGCAATTTAGATCTTTTCTGTACTGCTTTACCATCTGGTGATTGAAACAGTATGTACAGGAAAAAGGACACCCGCGAGAGGTCATCAAGCCGACCCATCCGTTTTTCGCGTCAATGATTTTCTGAAAATCAAAGATATCATAATCTTTAAAAGGTAATTTCCTTAGATCCGGCAAGGGCCTGAGTGGATTAATCCGAATTTTTCCATTTTGAATCATGCCCAGGTTTTTTATTTCCGAAACATTTTCCTTTGCATTTAGCCTTTCTATAAATTCAAGAAAAGCATCTTCTGATTCGCCACGAAAAATATAATTAAACAGACCGGTCTGTAAAATCTCTTCCGGTGCAGACATGGCATGAATCCCGCCACATACCAAAGGAGCAGGGACAGCTTCATATGCCCATCCGGCAAGTTCTTTTGTATATGACCATTGATTGGTCACAACTGAAAAACCGATCACATCAGGTGAAAGCCTCTTCAATTGTTTTATAAATTCTTCTTTTGTCGGCAAAGGAGCAATATCTTCACAAAGCTGCCACAAATCTACGATATGCCCTGCCTGCTTAAGTATCGCCGACAAATGGGCAATGCCATAACTAAAGCCCAACTGCGAACCTGAGTTAGGATAAATAAAAAGTATTTTCATATTCTATTCGATTGAGGATTAAGACTTTCGCCTGGCGCAGAAGTTGGGTGAAAGGGGCATTTACAAAGGTCTCAAGTCGTAATTGGCTCGCACATTCATAAATCTCGCTCTTCGGGAACTTCTTTGTAACTTGAAAGCATATTACCATCAGCCCTGATCTCTCACGTATCAGAGCGGTACAAAAGCAAGGCATTTCAGCCTGAAAACACAAAAACATTTTACCTCGAAAGCTGAATAAGACTGCTGATGTGGTTACTCCGGCTGGGAGGCTGTCCGGGAATGGCTATTTTTCACAATCTCTGTGCCTGCCTGTCGGCAGACAGGTCAGGCGAAGATTTTAATCATCAAAATACGCGGGTGTATTCCTGCGGTTAAAATCTTCGCCTTCCTTGACCTTGCATAAAATTTCTCATTCCCGGACAGCCTCCCAGTCTTTAGCAAAGAACATAAAAATATTATTTTTTGGCATCCTTCATAAATGCTCAAAAATAGTTTACATTCTTGACGGTTCTCACTTTCTCGTTCCCACGCTCTTTGCGTGGGAACCAGGCGAAAAGCAATATTTAAAAGTGTAAACCAGATTTGAAGGATGTTTATTCTTTTATTTAGCACAACTAATGTACAGTAATTTCGAACGAAAATTAAACATCGGTCAGAAACTTACAATCTGATCTTTTCTATTTCTCAAATTTGTTTTCTTTCGTCAAGGATGAAAGATTTTTCTCATCGATTTGTAATGCTTCAGATAAAATTGAAGTTTTCCTCAGTTTATGTTAGCTATAAAAAAGTCCGTTGATTTATGAGAATTTTTATTCGAGATCAAAGCATGCGAAAAAATAACCAAAGGCATATAGTTGATATTCGTAAGGATTATTTTTTTCGCATAACGCAGAGATCGGGCGAAAAGACCATAAATCAACAGACTCATAAATAAGCGGAAAAAAACTCATGGCAAATAGAATACAAATGCAGCTTAATTGAAAACCGTAATTCTCCAATTAATGGTGAACCAAGACACTGAAAAATTAAAAACTCAGTATTTTAAAGAATGGATGCTCTGAAGCTCAATTTATGAGTTTATAAACTTATAATAAATTGTACTTTCAGAAAGAATAAACTATAATTCTGGGATGTCTAAATCAGTCTATTTGCTTTGCTCCGTTTTTGGGCCTCTCTTATCTGATTTAAAGCCAGTCAAGGCAAGTGTTTCACTCAATATTGCCAGGCCCAAAAACTGATCAAAGACAGTAGCCCCAAAAGCGGGTTTTTAGACATCCCATTATAACTCGATGTTCAAGTTTTTTGAGCTATTCAAAAATCATTTTTATATAACCTGCTGATTTTATTAGCCTGATGTGTTTGAAAGAGCTTTTTTGTATTCCAACAAATTCAGTAACCTATAAAAAAATTTGATCATCGAGTATAAGGCAACTAAACTTTAGGAGATATAATCATGGCGAAACAATTTTCCTTTACTAAGTATGAAAATGAAATACTTCCGAAACTCAGAGAAAAAACCAGCAAAGCGGAATCTACCGAAGATATTAAAAAATTTTTCGTTCAAGCAATTAAGGAGCTAATTGGAAAAGTTTTTGCGGGAAAAATTGAGTTTGAGTATGAAGATATTTCGCTTATGATAGAGAGTGAACCAAATTACAAGCTAAGCAATCGTCTTTATTCCTCAAAAGAATTTAAGAATGTTTGGAATGATTCTGACCTTTCCCGCGTGATTACCCGTTTTGCAAAAACAGCTATAAACCGTTACAGACATTTGGAAAAGCATCCGGAAAAAACCGACGCAAAAATCAGGCTGTAAGTTTGCTTTGGTTCTCAAGAATTGACCATGGTGGTAAGAAAGAAGGCAAAGAAAAGCCCCTTTCCTTTATTTTTTATAATAAATAACGATTAATACATATGTTAAAACAACATACATTAAGATAGATACAATAATATTTTTTGACCAAAGTTTTAAGGCCGTACCAAAAGATTTTTTAACACTTGGCAGGGAACCGAATATAAGACCGACTGAATAAATTTCATCTAACAAAAGATGAATCAAGCAACTTGCACCAATGGTAAAACCTGCATATATAGCTAAGGTTCTGTTATAATCAACAAACAATATATACGAAAGCCCAGCACATATCAGCATATAAGGAATACTGTGCATAATTCCTCTGTGAACCGTAAGTTTTTCAAACAAAAAACGAAAGACATAATTAACAAGAATAAGTAAAGTGAAGAAAAAGCATATGGTATATTCAATGTTTGATTTTAATATGTTAACATTAATTAAATATACAAACAAAATACCACCGATAACAATTGATAATACTCCAAACAATATCCTGACCGGTTTGCCTGTGTCACTATCTATGTCAGGCAGCAAACCTCCGATGATTCCAAATATCAGCACAGTATAACTTTGTATTATGCCAAGAATGTTTGATGCATATACATAGATGGCTACGCAGGTACCAACTATAATACCGCTTGTGAGATGTACTTTAAAGTCAGCCATATTTTTTATCCTTATGCAATCGCCCTGTGATAAAGCCCGTTTTTATCTTGACAATTCAATTTATTATATTTTATTAATACTATTTTTTATATTTTTATGCGGTTAAACCGAGGAGAATGAATTATGTCCAGAATATGTGAAATATGTGGAAGAAAGCCGCTTGTCGGCAACAATGTGAGCCATGCGCACAATCTTACCAAACGACGGTTTAAGCCAAACCTTCAAAGGGTGCGAGCGATTTATGAGGGAAGAGCCAAACGGATGGTAGTTTGTACAAGCTGTATAAAATCAGGATTTGTGGTTAAAGCGCCTTAAAAGCCGTTAATCGGCCGCAAAAGTGTGAGGGCGGTTTAAATGCTCTCACACTTACCCGCTTGATCTCCTATTTTTCAAACAGCCTCTTAGCTTGCATTTTTACAGTGCCTAAAAGATTCTTTTGAGCTCGGAAGCTTCAGGAAAATCTTTAATCCTGAGACGGCAGTACATCCTTTCTTTTTTACCCTTGTGAGACTATCCAAAGTTGTCTGTTTTTCATAATTTCTGCGTCAGACTAAAAGTTTGTTTCACTTCGTTCAACCACAAAAATAGACTTTCACATTTTGAGGATTACAAGTTGAGCCTGATCTGTCTGCGCGCGGTCAAGCACAGGAAGCGCAGAAATTGGGCTAAAAAGGGCGTTTTGCAAGGTTTCAAAATTTTTCGTTTTCGGACAGCCCCGTTTTCATTATGTTGGCATGTTCAAAGGCTGGACAGCTTCTAAGTGCTTAGCTCAACCATGAATTCTTTTAATATTATGTACTTGCTTTATTTTTTTGATATTAGATATAATTTTGTTTATTTGCTGTATATCTTCAACGGTGATTACAAAAATGCTGTCAACCATTTTATTTTCAAGTGTTTTTGTATTTGCACTGATGATATTTGCCCCGGAATTGTTAATATTGCTGGCAATGTCGGCAAGCAATCCAACTCTATCGGATGAAGTGATGTGGATTTTAGCGGAAAATGTCTCTGAAGAATCACTGTCCCATTTTACTTCGACTTGTCTTTCAGGATTCATTTTAAGTGCATTTATACAACTGGTTCTATGAACTGTGATACCATAACCACGTGTTATATAACCTGTTATTGTATCACCTGGAACAGGTTGACAATTTTTGCAAAACTTGACCAGGATGTCATCAATTCCTTTTACAATCACACCGGCTTTCTGTTTTTTTGTCCGAACACGGCCGATAATTTTATTAATAATCGATTTGTGTTTCGGGTCAGACTCGGATGCTGGAAGAAATTTCCCAACAATCTGCATCGGCGTAATTTTGCCATAACCAGCAGCAGCAATCATATCATTAACTGTTTTAAAACCAAAATGATTTACTACCTTTTGCATCTCATCTAATTTAACAAGTTTATTAAACTTGAGACCATATTTGCGAAAAGCCTTTTCACATATTTCCCTGCCAAGGGTAAGACTTCGTCCTTTTTCTTGAGTTTTGACCCACTGCCTTATACGTGAACGGGCTTTGACCGTCTTTACAAAATTAAGCCAGTCCCTGCTGGGGTGATGATGTTTTTTTGTAATGATTTCAACAATGTTTCCGGTTTTTAATTCATATTTAAGGGGAACCATACGTCCATTTACCTTGGCCCCCACACACTGGTTTCCAACTTCTGTATGAATCATGTATGCAAAGTCAACGGGTGAAGCACCCCTTGGGAGGGACTTGATTTCACCAGTAGGTGTAAATACGTAAATCTCATCGGGGAAAAGATCTATACGGACGTTTTCCATAAACTCATTAGGATCTATGAAATTTTCTTGGTTCTCCACGAGATTCTGGATCCATGCAAATGATTTGCTTATGTTTTCATTGACTTGCCATCCTTCTTTATAGCTCCAGTGAGCAGCGATACCCGACTTGGCAACCCTGTCCATATCATGGGTTCGGATTTGAATCTCAACACGCTCACCATAAGGTCCAATTACCGTTGTATGAAGAGACTGGTACATATTTGGCTTGGGAAGGCTGATATAGTCCTTGAATTTTTTGGCAATCGGCCGCCATAATGAATGAATGAGTCCAAGAGCCTCATAGCACTTGGGTATGTCATCAAGTATTATTCTGAATGCAATAATATCGTATACTTCTTCAAAACGTAAGTTTTGAGTAACCATTTTCTTGTAGATACTGTAAAAATGTTTGTATCTTCCAAGTACTTCGCATTTAAGTTCGGCTTTTACCATCTTTTGTTTAATAAACTCTTTGACCGTCTCAATATATTTTTCACGATTTTCTTTATCTTTGTTGATCCGATGTTTTATCTTTGAAAACTCTTCAGGTTGAAGATACATAAAGGCTGTATCTTCGAGTTCTTTTTTTATCCAGTAAATACCGAGCCTTGAGGCAATAGGTGCATAAATATCCAGAGTTTCCTGGGCTATCTGTATTTTTTTGTAATCCTTGTGATACTGCAATGTTCTCATATTATGCAGTCTGTCCGCCAGTTTGATCAGTATCACTCGTATGTCATCCGCCATGGCTAAAATCATCTTTCTAATGCTTTCAGCCTGACGGGCTTCTGAACTGTTAAGGGGAAGAACGCTCAATTTGGTTACACCTGATACGATGTGACTTACCTCTGGACCAAACATATCCTTGATTTCGTCGAGAGTCGCATGAGTATCTTCGATAACATCATGCAAAAGGCCTGCAGCTATACTAACAGTATCCAGTTTCATATCTGTAAGAATACCTGCAACTTCAAGCGGATGAGACAGATAAGGCTCTCCGGACAGTCTGACCTGTCCATCGTGAACTTTTGCCGAAAAGATATAAGAGCGATCTATAATGTCCAGATCCGCATCAGGATTGTATTGGGTAATCTTGTCAATTATGTCGTTTATTCGGATCATGAAAAGTTAAATTGCCATTAAA
Organism: uncultured Desulfobacterales bacterium; assembly: GCA_964600725.1. Lineage (GTDB taxonomy): Bacteria > Desulfobacterota > Desulfobacteria > Desulfobacterales > CAZRLQ01 > CAZRLQ01. The sequence goes on along the minus strand of CAZRLQ010000020.1, from coordinate 5,222 downwards.
AATTTTCGTTTGGTATTGCAAACTCTCAATAAGTTCGGGCATCTATAAGGCTGTCCGAGAATGAGAAATTTTTTATAAGGTCAAGGAAATCTGAGCCTGACCTGTTTGCGTGCGCCTGCCTGTCGCGGTTGCGACGCAGACAGGAACACGCACAGGCTGGCGCAGAGTGCGGAACATAGCCATTCTCTGGCAGCCTCCCGGCCCAAATCAATAAGCCTTGGCAAACAAGACCCGCATACTGGCCGGTTTTCCGCAACAAATACATCTGCTCTCTTTATTTTCGTTGTCAAAAGGGATACATCGGATTGTAACGCTTAAATCCTCCTTTATTTTTGACTCGCACAAAACCGACCCACACCAGCAAGACATCGCAAATCCACCGTGAATTTCGGGTTTTTCCTTGTTTTTCGGAGAGAAAAATTCGTTGAATGTCTTATCATTATCAATGATTAAGGTATTCTTTTTCCTTAACAAAAATGCTCGTTTGAAAAGGGTTTCTTGAATTTCATCCAAGATTTTTTTTATCTTTTCAACGAAATAATCCCTTTTCATTGATACCTTGACTTTATGTTCTTTATCTCTTCTTCCAACAAATACGGAATCATTTTCAATATCTCTTGGGCCAATTTCAACTCGCACGGGTATCCCTTTTTTTATCCATTCCCATCCCCTTGCACCCCCGATATCCCTGTCATCAATTTCGACCTTTAAATGGCCGCCATTATATTTTTGTTTTTTTAGATCTTTTTCCAGGCTTTTGGTGAATTCCATAACTTTCGATTTTTGGTCCGCATTTTTAAAGATAGGCAAAAGAACCAGATGAGAAGGTGCAATCTTCGGAGGAATTACAAGCCCGTCATCGTCACTGTGCGTCATAATAATTCCGCCTATAAGGCGGGTGGATACGCCCCACGAGGTCGTCCAGGCATATACTTCTTTTTCTTCTGCTGACTGAAATTTGATTTCAGACGCCCTCGCGAAATTCTGTCCAAGAAAATGTGAAGTGCCGGATTGAAGTGCTTTTCTGTCCTGCATCATCGCTTCAATACATAATGTATCAATTGCTCCCGGAAATCTTTCTGAAGGCGTTTTTCTCCCTCTGATCACAGGCATGGCCAGATATTTCTCCGCCAGTTCGGTATAAATATCTAACATCATTTGTGTCCGCTGGACTGCCTCATCTTTTGTTGCATGGGCTGTATGACCTTCCTGCCAAAGAAATTCACTGGTTCTTAAAAACATCCTGGTGCGCATCTCCCACCGAACAACGTTTGCCCATTGGTTGATCAAAATGGGCAGATCTCTATAACTGCTTATCCACTTTGAAAATGAGTCTCCAATAATTGTTTCCGAAGTAGGTCTTACAATTAGGGGTTCATTAAGCTGGCCAGCCGGTATCAGACTGCCTTCGCCACCCTTTTCAAGTTTGTGGTATGTAACAACAGCACATTCTTTTGCAAATCCTTTCACATGCTCAGCCTCTTTTTCAAGAAAACTTAAGGGAATAAATAGGGGGAAATATGCATTTTTAACTCCTGTCGCCTTGAACATATCATCCAACCGATGCATAATATTTTCCCACAGGGAATAGCCCCAAGGCTTTATAACCATACAACCTCTGACAGGTGATTTTTCCGCCATATCGGAAGCTTTAACAACTTGCTGGTACCATTCCGGATAATTTTCAGCCCGGGTCGGCGTTATTGCAGTCTTGACTTTTTTTCCCATTATGCCCCTCGTTAAGTAATTTCTCAAAAAATTTTGGATAAATGTAAGCAGTGGTTTACGTTCAATAATAAATTCCAGATGGCTGTTTGGAAACTTTTTCTTTTGCCAAAACTCGGCGTCGGTTTGTGCATTAAATCTGTCTGCGTTCGGCTATGCAATTATGAGTCTGTCGATTTATGGTCTTTTTGCCCGATCTTTGCGCCTGCCTGTGCGGTGAACCCGTCTGCGCCAGCCTGCCGCGTCCGCGGCGCAGGCAGGTTATGCGAAAAAAATAACCCTTGCGAATATCAACTATATGCCTCTGGTTATTCTTTTCGCATGCCTTGATCTCAAACGAAAATCCTCATAAATCAACAGACTCATTTATCATAAGCAAAATTGAAGATTTTCACGCAGACTCTAAGTCTTATTTTCGTATTTTTCAACCTCTTGCAGCAAGACATCAACCAGATTCTTTTGGGGAACCTTTTTTATTACCTTGCCTTTTTTAAATAATATACCGATATTGTCACCACCTGCAATACCGATATCAGCCTCTTTTGCTTCTCCCGGCCCGTTTACCGCACAGCCCATGATTGCAATTTTGATTGTCAAAGACTTTGATAAAAGAGCTCTTTCAACCCGCTCAACAATATCAAACAGATTGATTCTGCAGCGACCGCATGTTGGGCAGGATACTATTTCCGGTCCGCGATGCCTTATAAAAAGTGATCTTAGAATTTCATAACCCACACGTACTTCTTCAACCGGATCTCTTGTCAGGGAAACACGAATCGTATCGCCAATACCTTCTGCAAGGAGCATTCCTATACCAATTGACGATTTGACAATTCCGGGATAAAGACCACCTGCTTCTGTTACACCGACATGAAGCGGAAGATTGGTTTTAGCAGAAAAAAGTTTGTAGGACTCTATGGTACGAGGCACATCAGAAGCTTTAATAGAAACCTTTATTTCATGAAAATCAAAAGATTTTAATAAATTTATATGCCGAAAAGCGCTTTCAACCATGGCTTCTGCAGTGGCCCCATTATATCTTTTCAATATATCTTTTTCAACAGATCCGGAATTAACGCCAATCCGAATTGGAATACCAAACGCTTTTGCACAATCAACAACTGCTTTTATTTTTTTCTCGTTTCCGATATTTCCAGGGTTGATCCTTAGCCCGTCAGCTCCCGCCCTGGCAGATGCGATCGCCAGACGATAATCAAAATGTATATCAGCGACAAGTGGAATTGAAATATTATTTTTGATAAGTGATATAGCAGCTGCGGACTCTTCATCAGGAATCGCCACCCGAATTACTTCACAACCCGCCTTTTGCAAACGTTTTATCTGGGAAACCGTTGCTTCAACATCTGCGGTAAGAGTATTGGTCATAGACTGGACAGATATGGGGGCCATTCCACCGATTTTCACATTCCCAATATTGATTTGAACTGTATTTTTACGTTTTACAACAAAAGACATATATGTTCCTACAGGTATTAGCCAATAGCAGTTCATCATAAATTACCACACTAATCTGTGATAAACCTAATCCCCTTGTTTAATCTTTTGGAGCCGCATTCACCGCTGCTTACGTCAGAATAATTTATTTATAATCAATTTAACATATAATGACTCTTTTCTCAACTGAATTAAAGACTTGCGCCAGGGCAGTCAAACGGAACTCAGTATAGCTTCAACAGTCTTGCCGTTTAAGGGATGGAAAGGGGGTTTTTCTATTGACTGAAAAGAACGGGTAATAAAGGTAACTTCTCAATAAGTTCGGGCAGTGATGAGAAAATCCCCCTCAATCCCCCTTTTCAAAGGGGGAAGCACATAAGGTGACCGACCTGCCTGCGCCGTTGACGCGGCAGGCAGGCTCAGAGGACTTATTGAGAAGTTGCCATCAGTTTTGTTTATGAGGTTGTACAAAGCACTGCATCAGCGCTTTGTACAAATTTTGAAACAGACCTGTCTGCGTGCGCCTGTCTGTCGCGGTTGCGACGCAGACAAGGACACACACAGGCATCTGCCAGAGATTGGACAAAATGGGGTATTTTGAAATTAGTCAGCTCCGACGTAATAATCTAAAAACCGGCCATAATTGGATCAACCCGTCTGAATTGTAATTTTACGCGGTGCGGCTTTCTCCACTTTTGGTAAAGTAAGCCGCAACACACCATCTTTCATCTGAGCATCGATCTTCTTTTGATCAATTACCTCGGAAAGTGAAAATTGCCGGTAATACTTACCCATCTCATATTCAATTATGACATCTTCTTCATTCGCTGTTTCAAGTGGTTCAACATCGCCATCCAAGGTAAGCGTATTGTCACGCAGATCAATATTTAAGGTATTGGCTTTTACTCCGGGCATATCCGCCATAAGCACAATCTCTTTATCATTTTCAAAAATATCCACACAGGGGCTAAACACTATTCCCTGCCTTGTTTGCTCTGCCGGAGAGCTCAACTCTTGTTTCTCTTTTACCTTGAGTTCCTTTGTATCTTTTCCAAACATGACCATCACCTCCTAAGTTTGGGCAATATCATCTATTTTATGGCAATCTGACGCGGTTTGACTTCTTCTGCCTTGGGAACGAAAATGGTCAGAATGCCGTCTTGCATCTTTGCCTCGATATTATTCGGGTCAATTTCGACAGGCATAGAAATAATTCTGGAAAATTTACCTCCCTCGCGTTCACGACGATGATAACGAACACCTTCGTTTTCCGACTCGATATTACGTTCACCCGTAATAGATAGGCTTTTTACAGTAGCTTGTATATCAATGTCATCTGGTTTGACACCCGGCAGCTCAGTTCTGATGTAAAACTTATCAATATCCTCGGTCAGATTAATCTGCGGAAAAACACCAGTACCGAATAACCTGCGATAAATGTCGGTTTCATCACCAAACATCAATCGGTCAATCTGACGTCTCATCCTGTCGAGCTGTTCAAATGTGTTACGAAAGCTCATGACAGGGTGACTGTAAAGTCTACGATAAATCATTATAACACCTCCTTGTTAAAGAGTTCATTGATGCCGGCTATTTTTGAATTATTCTTTGAGCCGATTTCAAAACTAAATTTTAATTCTCTCTTTATTTCTTTCTTTTTCTTCAATTATATCATCTTTTTTGACAGTTTTGAAATTTCCTCTTTGATTATAATTTAAAAATTATATTGGTTATGTCAACAGCAAGAATTGATTTTTTCTTGCACCAGTAAAAAGTTCGGGCACCTATCTGCTTTCCCTGTAACTTCTCAATAAGTCCTGTCTGCGCCTGCCTGCCGCGTCCACGGCGCAGGCAGGCGTGACGCACAGGCAGATCGGGCAACCTATGTGTTTCCCCTCCTTTTTGGCAATGCTGTTGACTTAAGCGTTTTCTGAGCATTTTTTCTTTTTTACTTGAGCTTCTTGCAAAATGTTTCAGACAATATCGAAAAAAATTGATTTACGGAATTTTGCTCTCAATTTTGACGGCAGATTCCTGATTTT
>CAZRLQ010000019.1:0-14860 GCA_964600725.1 uncultured Desulfobacterales bacterium | reverse complement strand
TATTATATCAGCCATATATTTCAGCCGCCAACTCGGAATCCATTATGAGCCTTACTTTTATATAGCTGCCACAATGCATAAACACCCTATATTTACCCAACAAATAAAATAGAAATTTTTATACATTCCAATTAAATTTGTCAAGCACTTTATGCAAAATTCACAATTTATATGCAGATTAGTTATTAACATTTACAATGATAGCATGTTCTTTCTCCGGTTTATTGTCTGCCAAGTCAACATCTATTTTACCATACGCCGGCATACCGGTGCCTGCGGGTATAATTCTTCCCATAATTACGTTTTCTTTAAGCCCCATAAGATAATCTTTTTTCCCGGCAATGCTTGCTTCTGTAAGGACTTTAGTTGTTTCCTGAAATGATGCTGCAGAAATAAAGCTATCCGTACTTAGAGATGCCTTTGTAATACCTAAAATAAGTGGCTCGCCTAATGCTGGATTTCCACCCTTTTTCTTCACCTCATTATTCGTTTCTTCAAAAACACATCTGTCAACGTGCTCTTCAGCAATAAAATCCGTATCTCCGGCATTGATAACCTTAACACGTTTCATCATCTGACGTACGATTACCTCAATATGTTTGTCATTAATCCTGACACCCTGCAGCTGGTAGACCTCTTGAACTTCATCAACAAGATAACGCGCTAATGAAATTTCGCCCTTTATATTTAAAATATCCTGTGGATTTGCTGAACCGCCGGTAATTGGTTCTCCCGCTCTAATGTAATCACCATCGTAGACATTTATATGTCTGCCCTGGGCAATCTGATACTCTTTTTTATCACCGGCATCAACGGGAGTAACTGTAATTTTTATTTTCCCTTTTTTGGTACCTTTAGAAATCGAAACATAACCATCGATTTGACTTAGAACAGCCGTCTCTTTAGGCTTGCGAACTTCAAAAAGCTCAGCAACCCTTGGAAGACCGCCCGTAATATCCTTGGTTTTAGTTGTCGCTCTCGGCAATTTTGCAATTATGTCGCCCGCCCCGACAGTGTCGCCCTCTTCAACCATTAATATAGCGCCAACTGGTAATACGTAACGAGCCATTCCAGATGAATCAGGGAGCATAGCTGTTGTTTTACCATCCATTTCTTTAATGGAAATTCTTGGACGCAGTTCAGCTGTTTTGGATTCTGTAATTGTCCGACTCGACTTGCCGGTTACTATATCCACTTTTTCCTGCATGGTTTTACCAGCCAAGATATCACCGAACTTTACGATACCACCAACTTCTGTAATAATTGGTGTTGTAAAAGGATCCCAGGTTGCAAGAAGTTCGCCCGCCTTTACTTTCTGTCCTTCAATTACTTTAATATGAGCCCCATATATTACGGGATGCCGCTCTCTTTCTCTCCCTCTATCGTCGATAATTGCAAATTCACCGCCGCGACGGTTCATTACCACAAATTCCCTGGCAGCATTTTCTACAACATTTATATTAATAAAATTGATTTTTCCATCCACACGAGCTCTAATGTCAGCCTGCTCAACTCTTCTGCTCGCCGTACCTCCAATATGAAAAGTGCGCATAGTCAACTGGGTTCCAGGTTCACCAATAGATTGAGCTGCAAGAATGCCAACAGCTTGACCGATTTCGACTTTTACGCCATGAGAGAGGTCTCGTCCATAACAACTGGCGCAGACACCATGTTTAGAATTACACGTTAAAACAGATCTGATTTTTACACTTGTAATACCGGCATCTTCGATTAATTTAACATAGTCCTCATTGATTTCTTCTCCAGCTTTTACCAATACGACATCGGTAAATGGATCACAAATATCTTCGAGTGCGGTTCTTCCTAAAATACGTTCACCTAAACGCTGAATAATTTCGCCGCCCTCCATTAGAGGTTCAACCTCAACCCCCATAATTGTTTTACAATCATTTTCTATAACCACGCAATCTTGAGCAACATCAGCAAGTCTTCTGGTCAGATATCCTGAATTTGCCGTTTTGAGGGCGGTATCAGCAAGTCCCTTCCTGGCTCCATGTGTAGAAATAAAATATTGAAGCACGGAAAGCCCTTCCCTGAAATTTGCCGTAATAGGTGTTTCGATGATTTCTCCAGACGGTTTTGCCATTAATCCACGCATCCCGGCCAACTGGCGCATTTGATCTTTACTGCCTCTTGAACCGGAATCTGCCATCATATAAATGGGATTGATGCTTTCACCAACGGCATGATTTTTGCCTTTGTCCAACAATTCAAAACCCTTTGCATCCGTTTTGGAAACCATCTTCATAGCTTCCATCATTTCATTGGCAATATCGTCTGTCGCTTTCGTCCAGATATCCACGACCTTGTTATATTTTTCACCCTGTGTAATAAGTCCTTCTGTATACTGCCTTCCGATCTCCGAAATCTGACTTTCAGCATTTTTAACAATAGACCATTTAGAAGAAGGAATAATCATGGCATCAATTGATATTGAAAGACCCCCTTCAGTTGAATATTTATAACCGATATCCTTTAACCTGTCAGCAAGTATGACTGTTGATTTAGGCCCGATATTTCTATAAACAAAGTCAATAAGTCCGCGAAGTGACTTTTTGTCCTGAACTTTGTTCACTAAGCTGTAAGGAATTTCAGGGCGTTTTTCTTCCACCTTAAAAATATGGCTGCTATTATTTGCTAAATCTATCTTAATGACTTCACCCTGGTTTAAAGAAAATACGGCTTCAACTTCTTCTTCTTCCAGACTAAATATCCTTTTAAATTCATCCTTTCTAAGCTTGCCGATAAGTCCGTCACTCTCCTTGCAAGAGCTTTTGGAATATTTATGTACCATCGTGACAAATGAAGATCCAGCTTGTATTTTTTTAAAAACAGCTTCCGGATTTTCACTCTTTTCAACTAAAATATGACGAAGCACCAAAATATCATCTTTGGGTATAATCTCCCATAAGAGAAGACGTCCGACGGTTGTATCAATCCTTTCACCATTCATACGTACTTTTACTTTAGCATGTAAGCCAACTACCCCTGCATCATATGCAGATCTGACCTCCTCAGGGCTGGAAAAAAGTCTGTTTTCACCTTTGGATCCCGGAACTTCTCTTGTCATGTAATAGATTCCAAGAACAATATCCTGGGTTGGAATAATAATTGGATTTCCGTTTGCAGGAGAAAGGATATTATTACTTGAGAGCATCAATACCCTCGCTTCTATCTGAGACTCAACAGATAGGGGAATATGTACGGCCATTTGATCTCCATCAAAATCCGCATTAAAAGCAGTACATACAAGGGGGTGAAGCTGGATGGCCTTCCCTTCTATAAGAACCGGTTCAAAAGCCTGAATACCTAACCGGTGAAGCGTGGGAGCACGGTTTAAAAGGACAGGATATTCTTTCACAACCTCATCCAATATATCCCAAACCTCAGGAGTCTCTCGTTCTACCATCTTTTTTGCACTTTTTACAGTTGAAACATGACCTTTTTCTTCAAGAGAGTAATAAATGAACGGTTTAAACAGCTCAAGAGCCATCTTTTTAGGCAGTCCACACTGGTGAAGTCTTAGGTTCGGTCTTACAGTGATAACGGTACGGCCTGAATAATCAACCCTTTTGCCAAGGAGATTCTGACGAAACCTGCCCTGTTTGCCTTTTAGAGTATCGCTTAATGACTTCAATGGCCGCTTGTTGGTTCCTGTAATAACTCTTCCATGTCTGCCATTGTCAAAAAGAACATCAACAGATTCTTGCAGCATTCTTTTTTCGTTTCGAACAATAATATCAGGAGCTTTTAGATCTACAAGACGCTTTAAACGATTATTGCGGTTTATAACCCTGCGATAAAGATCATTGAGGTCAGACGTTGCAAACCTTCCTCCTTCAAGAGGAACAAGCGGACGCAAATCAGGCGGTAAAACAGGAATTACATCCATAATCATCCATGAAGGATCAATTCCCGAACGTCTGAATGAATCGACAATTTTTAGACGTTTGGCTAACTTTTGGCGTTTTGTTATTGAATTTGTCGTCTGAATATCCTTTCGCAATTCAACATATATTGTATCGAGATCAATATTTTCCAATAAACATTTGACAGCTTCAGCACCAATTCCTGCTTCAAATCTTGATCCATACTTTTCTAAAGCTTCACGATACTTATCATCTGACAAAATCTGGAAACGGGTAAGATCCGTATCCTTTGGATCCAGAACAATGTAACTGTCAAAATAAAGAACCTTTTCCATATTTTTAAGAGTCATATCCAGCAGGTTGCCTATTTTACTCGGCAAACTTTTTAAATACCAGATATGTGCGCAAGGAGTGGCTAATTCTATATGCGCCATCCTTTCTCTCCGGACTTTAGACTGAATAACTTCAACTCCGCATTTTTCGCAGATAACGCCTCTGTGCTTCATCCGTTTATACTTGCCGCAATTGCATTCGTAATCCTTGGTTGGTCCGAATATCTTGGCACAAAAAAGACCGTCTCGCTCAGGTTTGAATGTCCGATAATTAATTGTTTCCGGTTTTTTTATTTCTCCATGGGACCATGCACGGATTTTATCCGGTGAAGCTAATTCAATCTGAACACTTGAATACATCTTAGGATCCATGGGCCGGGCAAAAAAATCGTACAGAGTTTCCAAAATTTTCTCCTCAACTTAATTGTGTGAACCAACTGCTGTCATATAACCCGCATTTCTGAATCTGTTGATTTATGAGGATTTCCGTTCGAGATCAAGGCATGCGAAAAAATAACCGGAGGCATATAGTTGATATTCGTAAATTATTTTTTTTCACATAACCTGTCTGTGCCTGCCTGCGCCGTGGACGGGGCTGGCAGGTGCACCGCACAGGCAGACGCAGAAATCGGGTGAAAAGACCGTAAATCAACGAACTCATTTCTCTTGTAGAAAAGGGCATCCCGCCTGCTGCAGGCAGACTTCAGTAAGTTCAAAAAGTAGTTTGCAAACTGGAAGATTTCCAAACAGACTCATGGACACTACTTTTTCTCAACAAGTGTTACTTCCAACCCCAAACTTTGCAATTCTTTTGTCAGAACTTTAAAAGACTCAGGAATTCCAGGTTCAAGAATATTTTGACCTTTTACAATTTTCTCATACATACGCGTCCTTCCTGCCATATCATCTGATTTTACCGTCAAGAATTCTTGAAGAGCATAAGCAGCTCCATATGCTTCCATAGCCCAAACTTCCATCTCACCAAGCCTTTGGCCTCCAAACTGGGCCTTTCCTCCAAGGGGCTGCTGTGTAACAAGAGAATAGGGCCCAATAGATCTGGCATGTATCTTGTCATCGACAAGATGGTGAAGTTTTAGCATATACATTGTACCCACGGTAATTTTTTCGTCAAATGGCTCTCCATTTCTCCCATCATATAGTGTGGTTTGACCTAAAGTAGATAGCCCTGCTTCATCCAGAAGAACCTTGATTTCATCCTCCTTTGCCCCATCGAAAACCGGTGTAGCCATATGCAGCCCATTTCTATAATTTTCTGCGAAATCAATGAGTTCCTCATCGATCATCTCATTGATCATTGACTCTTCATCAGGTTTTGAAAATAAGCGCCTCAATTTTTCCTTAAGATCGTTATATCTTTTTTCTTCAAGCAGTTTATTAATCTGCTCACCAAGACCTTTTGCAGCATATCCCAAATGTACTTCGAGTACCTGTCCAACATTCATTCTGGAAGGAACCCCAAGGGGATTCAGAACCATGTCAACCGGTGTACCGTCTGCAAAATAAGGCATATCTTCTTGAGGATGTATTCGTGATACAACGCCCTTATTACCATGCCTCCCCGCCATCTTGTCACCTACTGCAAGCTTTCGCTTCATTGCCACATAGACCTTAACCAGTTTAATTACACCTGGAGGCAGGTCATCACCTCTTTCATACTGACCGACATGGCTTTCAAATACTGCCCGGCATCTGTTGCATTGTGTCTTGTACTGTTCTAAAACATTGTAAACCTTTTCAGTCAACTCAAGGTCACTAAATTCAATGCCTTCAAACTGTTCCAAAGGAATTTGAGAAAAAATTTCTTTGTCGATTAAAGTTCCTTTTTCAATCAGAATATTTTTATCCTTTTTCAAGTTTACGACAGATTTTTGACCCACAATTAATTTTTCAAGATTATCACGAACAATTTTTTCTATTATTTTAAGTTCATCATCTCTGTCTTTCTGAAAGGCATTAATCTCTATATTTTCAATTGAACGGCCGCGCTCATCTTTTTCTACACCCCTTCTATAAAATATTTTAGCATCGATAACGATTCCCTCAACACCTGGCGGCACTCTTAGGGAGGTATCTTTAACATCTCCGGCTTTTTCACCGAATATGGCCCTTAAAAGTTTTTCCTCCGGAGAAAGTTGCGTTTCACCTTTGGGCGTGATCTTGCCGACAAGAATATCTCCTTGAGATACTTCCGCCCCAAGACTTACAATGCCACATTCATCAAGATCCTTTAAGGCTTCTTCTCCAACGTTGGGAATATCCCTTGTGATTTCTTCCTTTCCGAGCTTGGTATCTCGGGCTACAATTTCAAATTCTTCAATATGGACGGAAGTATATATACCGTCTTGGACAAGTCTTTCGCTTACGAGAATTGAATCTTCAAAATTATAACCGCACCATGGCATAAAAGCGACAGTTACGTTTTTGCCAAGAGCGAGTTCCCCATGATCTGTTGCTGGTCCATCTGCAATTATATCTCCTGCCTTCACCCTCTGCCCCTTTTTAACAATTGGTCTTTGGTTAAAACAGGTATTTTGATTGCTGCGAACAAACTTTGAAAGTTTATAGATGGATACCGGACAGTCAAGGCGATCACCTTTAAGATCATTTTTAATCAGTATATGTGAAGCATCTACATCAACCACTATACCATCATATTTTGCAAGAACTGTGACCCCCGAGTCTTTCGCCACCACCTCTTCAATCCCTGTGCCTACTAACGGGGCCTGGTTGGATATAAGCGGAACTGCCTGCCGCTGCATATTGGAACCCATCAATGCTCGATTCGCATCATCATTTTCTAAAAAGGGAATAAGGGAGGCAGAAACACTGACAAGCTGGTTGGGAGAAATATCCATCAGCTCAATATCTTCCCGCTTAACTATCATAAATTCACCAGCCACACGTGATGTAACAAGAGGATTTGCGAACCGCCCATTCTCTTCGACAATAGCATTTGCCTGAGCAATGGGATGCTCTTTTTCTTCAAAAGCGCTCATGCTTCTGATCTCATCGCTGACTGTTGCATCTTTTACAACACGATAAGGGGTCTCGATAAATCCATAATCATTTACTTTTGCATAGGTGCTAAGCGAAACTATAAGTCCGATATTAGGGCCTTCAGGAGTTTCTATGGGACATATTCGTCCATAATGGGATGGATGAACATCCCTGACCTCAAAGCCTGCTCGTTCACGTGTAAGGCCGCCAGGACCAAGTGCGCTTAATCTTCGTTTGTGGGTTGTTTCGGAAAGAGGATTTGTTTGATCCATAAACTGACTGAGCTGGCTTGTTCCGAAAAACTCCTTAAGAACAGCGGAAACCGGTTTGGGATTTATTAGATCATGGGGCATTAAAGCATCCACCTCCTGGAGGCTCATTCTTTCTTTAATGGCTCGTTCCATACGAACTAGACCAATTCGATACTGGTTCTCGATCAATTCTCCAACAGCTCGAACCCGCCTGTTCCCAAGATGATCTATGTCATCTACAACCCCCTGGGTATCTTTTAATTCCACAAGTGTTTTTGCTGTAAGAAGTATATCTTCTTTTCTAAGAGTCTTAACATTGATATGAGTATCAACACCCAGCCGATGATTAATCTTTAAACGGCCAACACCTGAAAGGTCATAATAAGATGATTTGAAAAAAAGCTGATCAATAAAATCCTGTGCTACTTCCACAGTCGCTGGATTTCCAGGCCTGAGTCTTCTGTAAATCTCAATAACCGCTTCTTCTTTTGTTTCGACCTTGTCAAGCAAAAGAGTTTTACGCATAGAATCACTGCTGGAAATTTCATCTATAAATAAAAGCTCAAAATTGTCTATTCCTAAATCTTTAAGACTTTGCAAAACTTCTTCATCAACTATATCATTTGATTTTACAACGGGTTTATTTGTTTCATGATCGGCAATTGTAAAGGCGAAGACTTTCCCTATAATATCTTCCGCACTTATTGGAATCATTGTAATATTTGCGGATTTAAGCTGCCGAATTACTCGCCTTGTAAACATCCTCCCCTTCTTTAAAATCAAATCCCCTGTTTCAGGATCATTTATATCATGGCTGGCGCGCTGTCCCTTTAATGTATCTTCATTTAATTCTTTAAAAAAATTTTTGCCTTGTATGAAAATTTTTTCAGTTCTGTAAAAATAATTCAAAATATCATCTGAACTGTATCCAAAAGCTTTAAACAGCAGAGTAACAGGAAACTTACGCCGTCTATCAATTCTTATATAAACTATATCTTTGGGGTCAACCTCCATATCAATCCATGACCCTCGCACAGGGATAATTCTGGAACTATAAATAATCTTTCCGCTAGCATGCGTCTTACCTTTATCATGATCAAAAAAAACTCCGGACGATCTGTGAAGCTGGCTGACCACAACACGCTCCGTACCATTTATTATAAATGTACCTCTTTCGGTCATTATGGGAATCGTCCCAAAGTAAATTTCCTGTTCTTTTATATCTCTAATATTTGAAATTCCTGTTTCTTTATCTATATCATACACCACGAGCCTGGCTGTGATTCTTACAGGTATCTCAAATGTCATTCCTCTGTGAACACATTCTTCCACACTGTTCTTAATCTCGCCCAATCTGTATGATACAAATTCAAGAGAAGCGCTTCCAGTAAAGTCCTTTATAGGAAAAACAGAGTTGTATATGGCTTGCAGACCGATATCTTCCCTCTTTTCCGGAAGAATATCCTTTTGCAAAAATCGCTTGTATGATTCTATCTGCATTCCAATAAGATCCGGGATTTCAATAATCTTTTTTATCTTACTGAAATTTTTTCTTAAACGCTTTGTCACCAAAGGCATTCCCGACATGGTCTCTCCAATTATCTGGTATCCATTCCAATAAAATTAAAACATCAGACTCCAAAGGTAAAAACTTTGAACATCTGATACAGTTTTCTTAGAACTTTTAATAGTTTAAATTTTATAACTTTGTGGAGTCAAACTAAAAAACTTTATCATCGAGTACAAACAAAACTAAAGTTTCACCCTTTTTGATTTTGTACTAATATGCAAGGCAAATCACGCAAAGAATATCTCCGGTTACATAGCTGCTGCATGTATTGGTAATCACAAAAGAGTGAAACTTTGATAGTTTCGTAAAAAGTCAAAAAATCAATTTTTTGCCGCAACATATTGATTAGTAAACGGATTGAGTAACTATATGTTGTGCTCAAAATAAAATGTTGGGACTTTTTACGAGTGCATCAAACTTTAGAACAAAAAAAATAATAGAGGCTTGTTTCTTATTTCAACTCGACCTGTCCACCAGCTTGTTCGAGCTGAGCTTTTATTTTTTCAGCCTCTTCTTTTGAAACCCCTTCCTTGACCGGCTTTGGAGCCTCATCTACCAAGGCTTTTGCTTCCTTAAGGCCTAAAGCGGTGATAGCTCTTACTTCCTTTATAACCTGAATCTTCTTATCACCAGGTGCTGTAAGAATAACGTCGAATTCGGTTTTTTCTTCAACCTTTTCACCGGCTCCTGCTTCAGCAGGAGCTGCAGCCATCATGGCAACCGGAGCTGCTGCCGACACTCCGAATTTATCTTCCATCTCCTTAATAAGCTCGGAAAGTTCCAATACAGACATATTTGATATAAATTCTATTACATCTTCTTTTGTAAGATCAGCCATTTATTTTACCTCCAACAATTACAATCGCATAAACTGCGTTTAAATCTATTTTTTTTAGCAAAGCAGCCCATATGTACTAAACTATATTATATAAAAATCTAACCGGCTTCTTTGCTCTCTTTAATTGCTTGTAAAAGATTTAACAATCTACATGGAATGTTATTCAAGGCCCTGACAAATGAAGTCGGAACGCTATTTATTAAAGAAAGAAATTGTCCAAGGAGTATTTCTTTCGACGGCAAAGAAGATAAAGATTTAATTGCACTTAAATCAAGTATCCTACCGTTAATAACACCGCTTTTAATTTCAAGCAGGTCATTATCGGATGCAAATTGAGTTAAAACTTTAGCAGATGCAGTCGAATCTTTATAACTCAACGCAATAGCTGTAGTGCCTTTAAAACTATCTTTGATCAGCGATAATTCAGTTCCTTCTGAAGCTCTACGTAAGAGAGTATTTTTTATAACTTTATATTCAACTTCAGACTCTCTAAGTTTTCTGCGCAAATCATTAATAGAAGTAACATCGAGGCCTTTATAATCTGTAACAATTGCAACTTTGCACTTTGTGAATTTATCATGCAGATCTTCTACGATTTTTTTCTTTTCATCCAGATTCAAATCTTAACACCTCCTTTCTTCATTTGTAAAAACCGGAGGCAACATTATTAGCATTAGCAAAACAGGTTGTCTCGGTAGGCCGGAAATTCCGATTAGACACAAAAGTGCACCTACGGTCTTTGACAAAATTATTTGGTTCATCACGGATTAGCGTGATGCGTATATGAAAAAGGCTTAACGTCATTTTTGGCTTGACCCGGGCACACAGTGAAGCTTTAGCGCTATCCAGGTTTCTCGAAGTATCTGGATTACAGGCTTTCGCAAAAATGAAAGCTACTTCAATGACTGCAACTTCTACGTTCGATGCTGATTTGTTCGATCACCTTAGCTCAAGCTCATTCCCTGGTTAGGGAGAGGTTTTTCACGTTAATCCGTGAAAAACCAATTATTTTTCATCGTTATATCGTGTAAAAGTCGTCAGTCTACAGGAAGGCGGAAGTCTAAAATCCAGAGACAACGAAGCAGCCGAAAATACTGGATTTCCTTCTTCGCGGGAATGACAAATACCTGATACGATATTTCACGCATGGCACGACACTAATATGGATGTTAACAAAAAAGCCGATTCATCCCCCTCTTTCACTCCTGCCCGCAACGGCCAGGAGTGAAAGAGGGGGACTTCTCAGCGAAAAAAGTTATTGGATTAACATGTGCCTTTTATAACATGTACCTTTTATGAAGTTGCTTTGGGTTCGTGGTGATTTATGAACGGTAAAAAAATAGACCTGTGCGGTTAGTGATTAGCTTTTAGTGATTATCCGCCAACTTTTGGATAAAACAGCTCACATTTTCATTAGTTTATCAGAAGGAAAGTCTTTTCTGATTTTAAGACCTGTAGTGTAAGACGATGGGCTTTATCCTGTGCCTTAAGTTCTTAGAATCTCTTGTCACTCTATATCTTCTTAATGCTAAAAGCTAACTGCTAACCGCACAGTTTGAAAAATAGTAACTTAATGAATGCTCCCCTCCTGAATCAAAGATTCAAAAAGGGGTTTCTGTCAGGTCAAGAGCCTGAAATGTGTCCATCCCGTTTGCGCAATGCCGATTCCATCCCTCCCTTCGCTTTGCTCAGGAAGGGGGTCTTCTCGGCGAGAAAGATAAACCTATTTAATTAAATCTTTAACAGAGGCTGGATCTATTTTGATTCCTGGCCCCATAGTCGAAGATATGGTAATATTTTTCAAATAAGTTCCTTTACTGGAAGCTGGTTTGAGACGTACCAATCTATCTAAAAACGAAGCAATATTTTGAACAATTTTCCCTGTCCCAAACGATGCCTTACCCATTGGAGCGTGTACGATGCCGGCTTTTTCAACCCTGAAATCTATCTTTCCCGCCTTAAGTTCTTTAACGGATTTTCCAAGATCAAAGGTAACTGTTCCGGTTTTGGAATTAGGCATAAGCCCCCTTGGACCGAGCAGTTTTCCTATCTTTCCTACGGAACCCATCATATCAGGCGTTGCAACGGCCTTATCAAAACCAAACCATCCGCCCTTTATCTTTTCTATCAGATCGTCATTACCAACAAAATCGGCACCAGCTTCTATAGCTTCTTTTTCTTTTTCTCCCTTAGCAAATACAAGAACCTTTACTTCCTTCCCAAGGCCATTTGGTAAGATTACCGATCCTCTCACCATCTGGTCAGCATGCCTTGGATCTACTCCAAGACGAACGGCAATATCAACTGTTTCGTCATTTTTTACGTATGATGAATCAATTACTATCTTTACACCTTCTAAAAATTCATACTTTTTGCCGGCTTCAAGTTTATTTTTTACTTCCAAATATTTTTTTCCCCGCTTCGGCATCTTCTCTAACCACTCCTTTTTTAGACAGTATCCATATTATAGATGAGTCTGCTGATTTATGAGGATTTTCGTTCGAGATCAAGGCATGCAAAAAAATAACCGGAGGCATATAGTCTATATTCGTAAAAATTACTTTTCCGCATAACTCAGAGATCAGGCGAAAAGACCATAAATCAACAGATTCATAGATAGACACTATATAACCTCTATACCCATGCTTCTGGCAGTGCCCTTCACTATATTTGAAGCAGCGGCTAAATCGTTTGCATTCAAATCAACCATTTTCTGCTTTGCTATTTCTTCCACCTGTTTTCTTGTGACACTGCCCACCTTTTCACGCTTGGGATCGCTGGAACCCTTAGCAATTTTTGCCGCTTTCTTCAAAAGGACAGATGCAGGAGGTGTTTTGGTTATGAACGTATAAGATCTGTCTTGATAAACAGTTAAAACAACAGGTATAATCATCCCGGCATCTTTAGCGGTTTGAGCGTTAAAAGCCTTACAGAAATCCATTATATTTACACCGTGCTGCCCCAATGCAGGACCTATTGGGGGAGACGGATTTGCCTTACCTGCTTCAACCTGAAGTTTTATCTGCGCAACAACTATTTTTGCCATTTTCTTAGATTACTCCTTTTCTATATCTTTGCGACTTGAACAAATTCTAACTCAACCGGTGTTGATCGACCAAAAATGCTCACCAAAACCTTTATTTTTCCCTTTTCAGAATTAACTTCTTCAACTGAACCATTAAAGTTTGTAAAAGGCCCATCTATTACACGCACATCATCACCCGGTTCAAAATGAAATTTTGGCTGCGGTTTCAATTTGCCGGCTTCCATACGATTTAGTATCTGTTCAGCCTCTTCATCTGGAATAGGAGTTGGATTTTCTCGTCCACCTAAGAACCCTGTTACTTTAGAAACACTATTTACTATATGCCATGTTTCATCATCTAATTCCATTTTCACCAAAATATATCCTGGATAAAACTTACGCGCAGTAGTCCTCCGTTTGCCTTTTACGAGTTCAACTACCTGTTCGATAGGCAAAAGAATTTCTCCAAATTTTTCAGGGTGAGGTGAAGTCGCTATTTTCTCTTCCAGGGATTGTTTGACTTTATTTTCAAATCCTGAATAAACATGGACTACATACCATTTAAGACCCACAATTTTTCTGTTCCTTTCTTCTTACTCATTCTTACCCAGTGGCAAGAATAAAGAAAAATTCCTGCTTCACAGAGGATGCCCCAAGCAAGTAATTTAATTCATACTGCTTAGGTCTTACTGCCTCTCTACAGGCAGACGACACAGAACCTACGGCCAATTTCTCTATATCTTGCTCATAATAAGCAAATTTGATGCAAATTCTAAATGCGTTTACCCTGATATCTCCTCATTCTAAGACTAATGAAGAATGATACGAACGATACTTGACAAACAAATGTCCACAACGCCAAGAAATAAAGATATAATAATTGTAAGGATTATGACAACAACTGTGGATCCAAAGGTTTGCTTCCGTGACGGCCATGTCACTTTTTTTAGTTCCACCTTGACTTCTCTTAAAAATTGTAAGCTTTTATCAATAAAACCAATTCTGGGTCTTTTTAGCGAAAAGATGCCGCCATTTGGATTTTTCTTCTCTGATAAAATTTTCTTTTTTGTATCAGACGTGAAACCACCAACATTCATCAATTTTTTAGGAACAATCTCATTTATTACCCGGGATGATGATACTTTTTCACCTTTTTCCTTGCTTTTTTTTCTTTGGTTTGCAGTTTTTTTTCTTTGTAACCGTCCCATTGCGCTCCCAAAATATTCCCCAAAACATTACAAAACATTAAATGAACAATATTTAAAACCTTGTAAGAACCTGTTTAAAGCATCCTCTTTTTACGAAGTCAAAACAAACCTGCTGTACGATGATTTCGCTGCACACAAACATGACAAGCTCAAATTTTGCATAAGGTGAAGATTAATCGCTGCATTTTCGCCCTTCCTGGTCTTAAACAAAATTGAATATTTTCAAAAAGGCCCATGGAATATGGTTAACAGAGTTTTCGTACAGTCACTAAAGTATATTTTAATCTGCCTTGATTTATCAAATAATTTTCTTTCTCAATCTGCATCTTAGTTTTAACAGTAAGCAATAATAAGCTTTTATTTCATAACTGTTAAAAAAATTGGCAGGCCAGGAGGGACTCGAACCCCCAGCATTCGGATTTGGAGTCCGACGCTCTACCATTAGAGCTACTGGCCTGCATGAAACTTAAAAACAAACTGTATATCAATTTATCTTAACCGCAAGAGATTATTTGGTTTCTTTATGCAATGTATGTTTCTGGCAGAATTTACAATACTTTTTAAATTCCAGCTTATCAGGTGTCGTCCGTTTATTCTTTGTGGTGGTATAATTTCTTCTTTTACATTCATTACAGGATAGAGTAATCACTATTCTCAACTATTGCACCTCCGCCTATTCGATTATCTCACTTACGACGCCAGCGCCAACTGTTCTGCCGCCTTCTCTA
>CAZRLQ010000018.1:8669-15110 GCA_964600725.1 uncultured Desulfobacterales bacterium | reverse complement strand
TTAATAGAATGTTAAATATCATAAAGTGGAGGAATATTTAATGAAAAATAGTGCATTATGTCTAAAAAACCATCCATTTTTGATTTTGTCGGCAGCGGTCTGTTTGCAGCTTGCAGCCGGAGTTTCTTCGGGTTTTGCCAGCGGAGGGTCCATAACGGTCATTCCGGATGGATCGATAATTATCCAAATAGTTAATTTCATTGTCTTGATATGGCTTTTAAATCTTTTGTTGTATAAGCCGATCCGGAATATTTTAATTAAACGGAAAAATAAGATAACCGGCCTTGAGCAAAGAATTGAAAAGCTCAACATAGATTCAGACAACTGTAGAAACAGTCTGGCGGACGGAATCAAGTCAGCAAGGGGCGAAGGGTTGAAAAAAAAGGAAATCTTATTAGCAGAGGGATTAAGAGAAGAAAAGGAGATTATTGCTAAGATAAATGAAAAGGTTCAGGCGGAGATCGAAGGAATTCGACAAAAATTAATAGCCGAAGCCAAAGATGTCAAAGCTTCATTACAGAAGGAAGTTGATGATTATGCATCTGCCATTGGGAAAAAAATATTGGGGAGGGAAATTTAATGAATATTAAAGGTTCAGGACGAAAGCGTTATCTGGTTATAACGCTTTTTTTGATTATCCTTATTTTCTTTTTTGCCGGTTTTTCTTTTGCTTCTTCAGGAGAAGAAAAAGCTACAGAATGGGCTCTTACAGATACATATCGCGTAATGAATTTTACTGTTCTGGTTGTCGGTCTTTTTTTACTTTTACGCAAGCCTGTGGCCCAGGGTTTTAAAACGCGGATCAAGGGAATCCAAGAGCAGTTGGATGAACTTGAAACAAAGGAAAGAGAAGCAGATGAACTGCTTGCTTCTTGTAATGAAAAGCTTTCGCATTTGGATGGAGAAGCTCATAAAATAATCGAAGAATATGTAAGGCAAGGGAATGAGTCTAAATCAAGAATAATCGAAGAAGCTAAATTAGCCGCTGAAAAACTTGAAGAACAGGCTCAACGCACTGTAGAATATGAATTTAAACGGATCAGGTCGAAATTGCTGGAAGATGTTTTTGAAAAGGCAATTGCAACGGCAGAAAAACTGATAAAGAGCAAAATTAAGCCTGAAGATCAATATAAACTTGTGGATGAATACTTGGAGAAGGTGGTGGCAAAATGAGGAATATGGCTATAGCAAGGCGTTATGCAAAAGCACTTCTGCTCATCGGCAAGGAGGATGGCCAGGCCGAAACCTATAAGGAAGAGTTAAATGGTGTCACGAAGTTAATTGAACAAAATAATGAACTTGGACAGGTAATATGTAATCCTCTCTATGATGCAAAAGACAGAAAAAAAATTCTGGCATCAGTAATTGAGAGATTAAGCTTGTCTAATGTAATGAATGCATTCCTTTTTTTATTGTTTGATAAAGGCCGAATAAGCTTTTTGACAAATATAAACGAGTTTTATCAGAAACTGGCTGATGAGTTAAAGGGTATTGTACGCGCCAGCCTGGTTTCGGCCACAGAGCTTTCATCCGAAACTACTGACAAGATTCGTGTTGCCTTATCAAAGAAAACGGGCAGGGAGATTATTCTGGAGGTAAAGCAGGCACCTGAATTGATTGGAGGAATTGTTACCAGAATTGGAGACATTGTTCTGGATGGAAGTATAAAAACACAATTACTCAATATGAGAGAATTTTTAAAAAGGGGTGAGAGTGTCTAATGGAATTAAGAGCTGAAGAAATAAGTCAAATAATTAAGGGACAGATCACAGATTATGATAAAAAGGTTGAGCTGAGCGAGACCGGCACCGTACTGTCGGTCGGAGATGGTATCGCCAGGGTTTATGGACTGGAAAAGGCCATGGCACTGGAGCTGGTTGAATTTCCAGGAGATATTTTTGGGCTTGTGCTTAATCTCGAAGAGGATAATGTAGGTGTCGCCATTATGGGTGAGGATATCCATATAAGAGAGGGCGACATGGTAAAACGCACGGGTAAAATTGCTCAAGTACCGGTTGGAGAGTCTGTTCTTGGACGAGTGGTTTCAGCCGTTGGTATGCCTGAAGACGGCAAGGGGCCGATCGATGCAAAAGAATTTCGGCGTGTCGAAATGGTTGCTCCCGGAGTTATAGCCAGAAAAAGCGTACACGAACCGATGCTCACCGGTCTGAAAGCTATAGATGCAATGACTCCTGTGGGTCGAGGGCAGCGGGAACTTATTATCGGTGACAGGCAAATCGGCAAAAGCGCCATTGCAATTGATGCAATTCTAAGCCAAAAAGGCCAGGACGTTTATTGCATATATGTCGCTTGCGGGCAGAAAAAATCGTCAGTTGCGCAAGTCGTGGCGGTTTTAGAAAAATATGGCGCAATGGAATATACCACTGTTGTTGCAGCTTGTGCAAGTGAACCTGCAACCCTGCAATATATCGCTCCTTATGCCGGATGTGCTATGGCTGAATATTTTCGTGACAAGGGAATGCATTCATTGATTATATATGATGATCTTTCCAAACAGGCAGCGGCCTACAGGCAAGTTTCACTTCTCCTCAGACGGCCTCCCGGCCGTGAAGCATATCCCGGCGACATATTTTACAATCACTCCCGCCTGCTTGAAAGGGCAGCGAAGCTCAATGATGAATTGGGCGCAGGGTCATTAACGGCTCTTCCGATAATTGAAACTCAGGCCGGTGACGTTTCAGCTTATATTCCTACAAATGTTATATCCATTACAGACGGTCAGATCTATCTTGAACCAAATCTGTTCTTTGCAGGTGTAAGACCGGCGATTAATGTCGGACTTTCTGTTTCAAGGGTGGGAGGAGCCGCTCAGGATAAGGCCATGAAACAGGTGGCCGGCACGTTGCGGCTTGATCTTGCCCAGTATCGGGAATTAGAAGCATTTGCCGCCTTTGGAAGTGACCTTGATGCTTCCACTCAAGCACAGCTTACCAGAGGTGCCAGGCTTGTTGAGATATTAAAGCAGCCTCAATACCAGCCATTACCTCTGGAAAAACAGGTGTCTATACTTTTTGCAGGGACAAAAGGGTTTTTAGATAAATATCCCCTTGATGTTTTGGCTAAATATGAATCCGGTTTATACTCCTTCATTGAAGACAGGTATCCTCAAATATATAAGGAAATTGCAGAGGAAAGAAAGATCAGCGATGATCTGGAAAAAGTAATGACTGAGGCATTTAATGCCTACGATGAAGAGTTTAAAGATACTATAAAATAGAGGAAGTATTTATATTGTTCCAAATAGATATTCATATAAATAAATTCACTGAGTTATGGGTCGCTGGGGTATTTGTAATACGCATTCCTTCCTCTAACCTTGTGAAATTAATTATTCGAAAATCTATAGTTTCGTAAAAGATAAAGATTGTAACAAAATACAATGATTGAATTTTTTACGAAACCTTGGTCAACACTTAAACTCGATGTTCAGGTTTTTTGAGCTATTCAAAAATCATTTTTTATATAACTTATTGATTTTATTAGCCTGATGTATTTGAAAGAGCTTTTTTGCATTCTAATAAATTCAGCAACCTATAAAAAATTTGATCATCGAGTTAAACGTAATTAACTACTATATGCTATTAAGGGCTTGAGTATATGGCGACATTAAAAGACGTCCAAAACAAAATAAGTGCGGTAAAGAAGACAATGCAGATTACAAAGGCCATGAATATGGTTGCTGCATCTAAATTGCGCGGGGCTCAAGCGAAGATGGAGGCTTTTCGCCCTTATGCGGTAAAGTTTGCCGAAGTACTCGGCAGCCTTGCTGAAAAGGCAGGTACAGAAGCAAGTCCATTGCTCACCCCAAGCGATCAGGTTGAAAAAATTAATATAATTCTTTGCACAGCAGACAGGGGTCTTTGTGGTGGGTTTAATTCAAGTTTAGTTGAAAGGGCCAACTCGTTTGTTGAAGAAAAGCTCGGCCAAAATATTGAAGTATCATTTACTAATTTTGGGAAAAAAGGGCGCGACCACTGTCGAAAGAGAGGATATACAATTAATGGTGAGCATTTAGGCATTATTGGCGGGAATTTTGACTTTTCTGTAGCAACTGTTTCAGGCAGGCAGATTGTTGATGAATTTCTAAATGGAAAATATGATGAAGTTTATATTATATACCCGGAATTTATCAGTGTTGTAAGACAGATACCTTTGCTAAAGCAGATCCTTCCGATACCTCCCATTGAAGTTGCTGAAAAGGAGACGGATGCCCCATACTTGGCTGAACATATTTGTGAACCTTCTCCAGAGGAACTGCTCAGGGATTTATTGCCAACGAGTGTATATGTTCAAATATACAGCGCATTGCTTGAAACATCCACATCTGAACATGCTGCAAGAATGACTGCAATGGACAATGCAACGAACGCATGTACTGATATGATAGAAAATCTTACATTGGCATACAATAAGGCAAGACAAGCGGCTATAACCGCTGATTTGATGGATATAGTCGGCGGAGCGGAAGCTTTAAAAGGGTAAAAACATGCCGCATTTATTTTAGGAGGTCTTTAAATGGGAGAAAACATAGGAAAAATTACTCAGGTGATGGGTCCCGTTGTTGACGTTGAATTTGAGGAGGGCCAACTGCCAACTATTCTTACAGCTTTAACGATTACTAACTCAGCAATTAATGACGAAGAAGACAATCTGGTCGTTGAAGTCAGCCAGCATCTTGGAGATAATATTGTACGCACAATTGCTATGGATGTTACTGACGGATTGGTCAGGGGTATGCCTGTAAAAGATACCGGCAATCCTATTATGATGCCTGTAGGTGAGGCAGGGTTGGGACGTGTTCTTAATGTAGTTGGCAAGCCGGTTGATGGTTTAGGTCCTATAAGCCAGGAAAAGATGATGCCCATACACAGAGAAGCGCCAAAATTTACTGAGCAGGATACAACTGTCAGGGTCCTTGAGACCGGTGTTAAAGTTATTGACCTGCTTGTGCCGTTTCCACGTGGCGGAAAAATGGGGATGTTTGGAGGCGCCGGTGTTGGCAAAACGGTTATTATGATGGAAATGGTAAACAACATCGGCAAAGAGCATGGCGGCATTTCCGTTTTCGCCGGTGTTGGAGAACGTACACGAGAAGGAAACGACCTTTATCATGAAATGAAAGATTCAGGCGTTTTACCCAAGGCCGCACTGGTTTATGGACAGATGACGGAACCACCGGGAGCCAGGGCAAGAGTTGCGCTTTCAGCACTAACCGCAGCAGAATATTATAGAGATGTAGAAGGTCAGGATGTTCTAATCTTTATTGATAACATATTTAGATTCACACAGGCAGGATCAGAGGTTTCGGCTCTTCTTGGCCGTATGCCTTCTGCAGTCGGTTATCAACCGACTCTTGCAGTTGATTTGGGTGAATTGCAAGAACGAATTACATCAACTGATAAAGGTTCTATCACAGCCGTTCAGTGCGTTTATGTGCCCGCAGATGACTTGACAGACCCTGCTCCCGCTACTACATTTGCACACCTTGACGGTACCGTTGTTCTATCACGTCAAATCGCTGAACTTGGTATTTATCCAGCCGTAGACCCTCTGGACTCAACATCGAGAATTCTTGATGCCGCTTATATTGGAGAAGAACATTATATGGTCTCACGGCAAGTTCAGACCATTTTACAAAAATATAAAGATCTTCAGGACATCATTGCAATATTGGGCATTGATGAGCTATCTGACGAAGATAAGATTACTGTGTCACGCGCAAGGAAGATTCAGAGATTTTTATCACAGCCTTTTCATGTAGCTGAAACTTTTACCGGAATGCCTGGTGTTTATGTTAAAATTGAAGATACCGTAAGAGGGTTTAAGGAAATTTGTGAAGGCAAGCATGATGATTTACCCGAGCAGGCATTTTATATGGTAGGCGGCATTGAAGAAGCAGTTGAAAAAGCCAAAAAAATGACTTAAGAAATCATCATAGGAATAAAATAATGGCAGAAAATATTAAGTTAGAGATAGTCACCCCTGATAAATCCGTTGTTTCCGAAGATGCACAGATTGTAGTTGCACCAGGGATGCTTGGAGATTTTGGCGTTCTTATAGGTCATACCCCATTTATGACAACATTGCGGATAGGGGCCGTAAATTATAAAGATGCCGATGGAGCTGAACGGGCTGTCTTTGTAAGTGGTGGATTTGCCGAGGCCCTTCCGGACAAAGTAACAATCTTAGCTGAATCTGCTGAACGAAGAAGGGATATCGTCGTTGAACGTGCCAGGTCTGCATTGGAGCGGGCAAGAAAACGATTGGCTGCAAAGGAAGCGGTAGACGTGGATTTTAGCAGAGCACAAGCGGCGTTGGAAAAAGCTTTGCACCGATTAAAAATGAAAGAAACAGAGTAAATAAAGACAGCTTATTGTGTTTGGCTATTTTCCGTTATGCTTATGTGCTCGAAAAATCAGT
>CAZRLQ010000018.1:5555-8569 GCA_964600725.1 uncultured Desulfobacterales bacterium | reverse complement strand
CAAGGTCAAGGAAGGCAAAAATTTTAACAGCAGGAATGTACCCACGTATTTTCAGAATTAAAATCTTAGTCTGATGCAGAGATTATTGTCTGCCCGTCTATATCATTGTTTTTGTGTGGGTTTTCGTTGCAGGTTCTTGCAACGGTCTTTCTCTTCAAAGAGATCATAATGCAGCGATTAATATCTTAGCCTCGGGAATGCCGCGGCAGTAAAGGGTTTTTCCCGTTACATAAAACCCTGAACCTAAAAGCTGTTTTAATACTGATGATTCGGCTTTTAAAACAGCTTTTTAGCTCAGGGAGCATTCGCAATCAAAACAATATAAATTGCATTATATTATCGGCCATATCAAAAAAGGCAGGTCAACATTGGTGATCTGCCTTTTTTTATTCAATAAAAGGTAACTTCTCAATAAATTTGGGTATCCCTGTGCTTTCCCCTTTGAAAAAGGAGGATTGAGTGAAAAGTTGTGACAAAGGAATAAAATTATGAAAAATTATACAGATAATTGCGCGGTCATAATATTAGCCGCAGGATTAGGCACACGCATGAAATCCGATAAGGCCAAAGTTTTGCACGAAATCCTTGGAAAACCGATGGTACTTTATGTTGTTGAAACAGCAAGTGAAGTCGTTAATAAGGAGATTATACTGGTAATAGGATATCAGGCAAATAAGGTGCGTGAAATTGTATCTAAAAAACATGAAGTACTTTACGCATTCCAAAATGAACAGCTTGGGACAGGCCATGCAGTCATGTGCGCTTTAAAACACGTTCCTGGCTATATCGAACATGTCGTAATTTTATGTGGAGATGTTCCATTAATTACTAAAGATACTCTAACAAAGCTTATAGCTAATCATATAGAATTAAAACGGGATATTACATTGCTGGCAGTTGAAATAGACAATCCATCCGGTTATGGCAGGATTATACTTGATCAGGATGACAAAGTTCTAAAAATTGTTGAAGAAGCTGATACTACAGATGAACAAAAGAAAATTAAAATGATTAATTCCGGTATTTACTGTGTAAAAAGAAGAAAATTAAATGATTTGACAGGAGAAATAAGATCAGACAATGCTCAAAAAGAATTTTACCTAACAGATATCATTGAAATAGGTCGCGGCGAAAATTGCAATATCGGCATTATGGCCGGAAACAGACCTGAAGAGATTGTTGGAGTGAATAATCTTGATGATTTGATAATTGCTGAAAATCTAATGCGCCGCAAGTTAACTAAAAAATCTTGACTTTAAGTAAGATAAAATATTATATTATTGAAAAATTGAGGCGAAAATTGGATAAGGATGTTGTTTTAAAGCAATTAGATGACGTTGAACAAAAAATTGAAAAATTGATCGAATTGAGCAAATCTCTTGAATCGAAAAATGCAGAGCTTGAAAATAAGATTGTACAGTTAGAACAAGAGCTTCAAAACAGGGTTGAAGCGGAACGGAGTTATACGGAAGAAAAGTCCCTGGTTCGTTCTAAAATAGATGATTTGCTTATTAAGCTTAATGGATTTTGATTAACAAGAAAAGTGAATTTTCAATAAAGATTGGACAACTGGTTTCAATTCAACCATAAATCAGGAATGCCGGGATCTGTTAGCAGGGAAAGGGATTTCTTCTTTTAATAATTACCGGGATTGTAATGGCTTATTGAGAAAATGCGATAAGTAATGTTTATTATTCTGATCAAAAACCTTAATATCGGACCACTTGATATCGGAACAGGGGAAGGCAATTTTTGTTATTCTTTTTTGACGTGATTATTTCTTTGCTTATTTTCGTTCTAATTTATCTGTGAGACCTTTGAGAAATACTAAATTCCGTGAATTATGACTAATTTCGGCTTTTAACAAGATTGATGAAAGGTTGAGCCCAATATTCGTGGAACAAAATTTTACAATAAAACTTTTTGGGTTTCCATATATTTTTGAATCCAAAAAAGAAATATCAAAGGCAAAAGAGATTGCCGATTTTTTGGCGAAAGAAGTCAGGCGGGTTGAATCCCAACATTCAAAAAAAAAAATAAATCTAACTAAAGATGTAATTTTAATTTCCGCAGCGCTAAATATAATTGATGAATATTTTGAGCTTAAAAAAGAACATAATGATTTGTTGGAAGATATTTCAAATAAAGCTTTAAGTATAAATAGGACATTAGATAAAAATATAGAAACCAAATAATAATATAATTTGAAGCCGTTTCAAAATGTTTGTTTTTTGCCCAAGGTCTAATTAATTAGTAAGGATATAACAGATTAATAATGAATTTGCCCCTGCTGTGTTTGTGATTAGAAGATGCTCTTCGGCCCAACACTCGATAAACGGGAACCTTACCTATAGTTTTGGTGTGCATATTCTGTTTTTAACGGAAAAGCCTTAAAAAACTAAAAGGTTCCCACCTTGCATCCAGGTCCAAAGACCTTCCGACACGGCACAATAGTGGGGGCATTTTTTAAAAAATAATATAAAATAAATACCTGTGAAAAGAAGACCCTTTAAAAATCATCAATTTCACTAATGTTCAAGCCTGTCTTTCGCGACTGCACAGGCAGGAAAAGCGAAAAAATGTAACACTAAAGCTCCACTTCTTGTAATCTTGAGAAATACACTTTATGTATTTTTAGGATTACAATTCAAGCCTGGCGCATTTCTCTTATTATCTTTTTTTCAGATTTATTGATCAAAGTCCTTTCTTTTTTCACCTCTCATAATTATTCCCTTTTTATGCCACCGATTAGCGGGAATCTATTCGAGCCATATAAAATCATTTTAGTTCAACCCGCAATTATCATGAAGAATTAATCGAAAGATTGTAAGAATTAAATAGTCATTTGTTGTCCCCTTTTTGAAAATGGAAAAAAATTTCTGATCTTTTGGGTGTAGTCGCCACTGCCCCAGGGTAAATACATTTAAACTTTATAAAAGATGGTAAAAGCATTTTTGATAGCGGCTTTGAGACATTTCGGCAAAAATTTTGAGTTCCGTGAAATATTAAAGGAT
>CAZRLQ010000018.1:0-5455 GCA_964600725.1 uncultured Desulfobacterales bacterium | reverse complement strand
TGAGCGCAGTTGATTTTTGCATCATAGTTGAGCAGAGCTTGAAATATAAAAATGGGTCGCTTGAGCTAACATAAGGGGATTTGTTCATAAAATATTTTATGACTAAAATCAAAGGTTTTGGACATTATACAAAAGTTCTATCCGGCCGTAAGACAAGAATTTGTCCAGCCTGACAGAAAGCCAGCCTTAACCTGAAGACTTTAGTCAATAGTAGTTGAGTTTTGGGGAGAAATAATGAATGGATATAGTTTGTTAATAGGTATTATCTGTTTTGGAATAGGTTTTGCCCTTGCTATTTTATTGAAGGAAAAGATTATATCCAAAAAAATCAAGGCCACAGAAGCAGAGGCTAATCGAATTTTAGACGATGCAAATCGAAAATCTGAAACACTGATAAAAGAAGCTGAGCTCGAAGCCAAAGACAGGCTTTTCAAGATGAAAAACGAGATAGAAGCCGAAGTCAGTGAAACACGGTCGATATTGAAAAAACAGGAAATGCGGTTGATTCAGAAAGAGGAAAATGATGATAAAAAACGCGAACAGGTTGACAGGAGAGAACGTGATATTTTACGTTATGAAAAGAAACTTTTAAATAAAGAAAAAGAGATTGAACTTGACAAAAAAAAATATAATGAGTTGGTAGAAGAGCAGAGAAATCAACTTGAAAAGATTTCCGGTTTAACAGCAGATCAAGCAAAACAGCTTCTTATCAGGGCAATGGAAAATGAAGCCAGGTATGAATCTGCAAAACATATAAAAAAAATAGAAAATGAAGCAAATGAAACTGCAAGTAAAAAGGCAAGAAATATTATTGCGACCGCAATACAGAGATATGCTGCCGATTTTGTAGCTGAACGAACTGTTTCGGTGGTTCATCTGCCGAATGATGAGATGAAGGGACGCATAATCGGAAGAGAGGGGCGCAACATTCGTGCTCTTGAAGCTGCAACCGGTATAGATCTGATTATAGATGATACACCGGAAGCGGTTATACTTTCAGGCTTTAATCCTGTCAGACGAGAAGTAGCTCGCATAACGTTGATGCGATTGATTGCCGATGGCCGAATACATCCGGCCCGTATCGAAGATGTTGTAAAAAAAGTCTGTCAGGAAGTTGATCAGACAATAAAAGAAGCGGGTGAGCAGGCTGCATTTGATTTGGGCGTCCATGGTATTCATGCTGAATTAATAAAGTATTTAGGGCGACTGAAATTCCGTACAAGTTATGCTCAAAATGTATTGCAACATTCCATTGAAGTCGGTTTTCTGTGCGGTATTATGGCTTCCGAGTTGGGAATCAATGCCAAACTGGCTCGTCGTATGGGGTTGTTACATGATATCGGAAAAGCGGTAGATCATGAGGTTGAAGGACCGCATGCAATGATCGGTTCTAATCTAGCAAAAAAATATGGTGAATCACAAAAGGTTGTTCATGCCATAGCAGCTCATCATGAAGATATAGCTCCTAATACTGTGTATGATTTACTGGTCCAGGCTGCTGATGGACTCTCAGGTGCAAGGCCTGGTGCACGCAGAGAACTGCTTGAAAGTTATGTTAAAAGATTAGAGGACCTTGAGGAAATTGCAAATTCATTTAATGGAGTAGCAAATACTTATGCCATTCAAGCTGGAAGAGAACTTAGGGTTATTGTGGAAAGCGATATAATTTCAGATGAAAACTCAATTATGCTGAGCAGAGATATAGCAAAAAAAATTGAAGAATCACTGACTTTTCCAGGCCAGATAAAGGTTACAGTTATACGGGAAATCAGGTCGGTAGAATACGCAAATAAATGAGTCTGTTGATTTATGAGGATTTTAGTCCGAGATCAAGGCATGCGGAAAAAATAACCGGAGACATGCAGTTGATATGAAGTTATTTTTTTCGCATAACCTGTCTGTGCCTGCCTGTGCGGTGCACCTGTCTGCGTGCGGACACGTACAGGCAGGCGCAGGGATCGGGCGAAAAGACCATAAATCAATGAACTCATAAATAAGGTGGAGTATGGCGCAATGAATGTTATAGATATTCTCAAGGAAAGAGGATTTATTGAGCAGACAACCCATGAAAAGGAATTGCAGGAGTTTTTAAATAAAGGGCCGGTAACATGTTATGTCGGATTTGATCCAACAGCCTCCAGTCTGCACGTAGGAAGTCTTGTTCCGATTATGTCACTTGCTCATATGCAAAGAGAGGGGCATCGGCCTATCGCACTTATAGGTGGTGGAACAGGGCTTGTTGGAGATCCGAGCGGCAAGACTGAAATGCGAAAATTACTTGCACCGGAGGTCATTGAAAAGAATGTCCATGGAATAAAAAGACAGTTGTCCCGTTTTATTGATTTCAGTGATAATAAGGCCCTGTTATTAAACAATGCTGATTGGCTTACGAAATTAATGTACGTCCAATTACTTAGAGATGTAGGTCAGCATTTCAGCATCAATCGTATGATAAAGGCTGAAAGTTACAAAATACGTATTGAATCTGATGAAGGTCTTAGTTTCACTGAATTTAATTATATGATATTACAAGCTTATGATTTTATGAAACTTTTCGAAAACTACGATTGCAGACTTCAGATGGGCGGCAGTGATCAATGGGGAAATATTGTCGCTGGTATTGAATTGATTCGGAGGAAACGAAAAGAAATCTCATTCGGCATAACTTTCCCTTTAATTACAACGAGCAATGGAACAAAGATGGGAAAAACAGCCAGGGGTGCGGTCTGGCTTGATCCGGAAAAAACAACTCCTTATGAATATTATCAATACTGGGTGAACACAGATGATAGGGATGTTCAGCGATTTATGGCTCTTTTTACATTCTTACCGATAGACGAAGTAAGACTGGTCAACAGATTAGAAGGAGCCGATCTGAACTATGCAAAAATAGTATTGGCATATGAGGCTACAGCACTTGCACATGGTCCTGATGAGGCTAAAAGTGCATATGTTGCTGCCGCAAAAATGTTTGGAGCCAGATATGTGCCCAGAAATATATTACCATCCAGCATTATCCATCGTAATCATTTTGAATTTAAAGATATTTCCAGGATAGCAGATACTGATCATATATCCCAAAAAGAAGAAACTTATCTTATAAATGAATCAGTCCCGCATTCATCTATGGATAAAGCAAAATTAAAGGAAGGCATACCGGCTTTTAAAATATTTTGTCTTGTTGGGCTTGCGAAGTCAAATGGTGCGGCAAGAAGACTTATCGAGCAAGGCGGTGCATATATTAACGGAAAACGTATTGAGTCGTTTGAATCATTGGTTACTGAAAAAGATATTGATAATATGGAAATATTATTAAGAGCCGGCAAAAAAAGGTATCATAAAATAAAAGTTGAATCATAGCGGATTATTGTGGAGATCCTGTTTTTTAGTCAAACTTATTAACAGGCTGGAGACCATCGGTCTGCAACAATGGTTCATTGCGGGCATATCTGTAAGTTGGATGAGACATAGTTTTGTCCCGTCAGGGACATTCGGAAATCGCCCGACAATTTATTATCGGTATGATATGGATTACCTCACTAATCCGTAATGAACCATAAAAGTTTAGATACCGCACATCCATAATTTGAAATTTCAAGATGTTGCAGCAAGCAAAATGTAAGACACAATATGATTTTGTCAGATAAAAAAACCGAGCAGATTCTTCATTTTTTCAATAGCGTGGCAGCTAAATATGATTTTATGAATACTTTGCTCAGCTTTGGTTTGCATCATTTTTGGAAACGCTCAGCCGTTAGAATATTAGGGTTAAAATCAAGTGACTACATACTGGATGTTTGTGGCGGAACGGGAGATCTTTCAGTTTTGGCTTCCATAACAACCGGATCATCCGGCCATGTAATATTGTACGATATCAACAGGGAAATGATTGCGGCGGGCAAAACCAAATTGGCCGGTTCTTTATTTAAAAATAATATTTTTTATGTTCAGGGGAATGCCGAACAGCTTTCGTTTTCAGACCAATGCTTTGACGCGGTTATGGTTGGCTTTGGGATAAGAAATTTAACCAACCTGGAAAAAGGTATAAAGGAAATGTATCGTGTTTTGAAGCCTGGAGGTAAGATGATATGTCTGGAATTTTCAAAGCCAAATGCTCCTGTATTTCGATGGCTTTATGATTTTTATTCCTTTCATATCCTGATTTTCCTTGGAGAGCTGATAGCAGATGCAAAGCATGCCTATACTCATCTTATCGATTCCATAAGAAGTTTTCCTTTGCCGGATGAGCTGTCCACCATTTTTAAAAAGGCGGGTTTTCCCCATGTAACTTATTATAGATTAACTAATGGAATTGTTGTAATCCATTTAGCTGAAAAAACTGACTACGAGAAAAAACGGAAAAAATCGCCACAGAGGAAATAAATGAAACTTGGAATTATCGGGTTGAGTGGATCAGGAAAATTTACAATATTTGAGGCATTGACTAAAAATATTTCGAGTTCCGGCAATAAGGGAGAAGATCGCATCGGAACAATACGGGTTCCTGACCAGCGTGTAGATGTGCTGGGCAATATCTATAAACCGAAAAAGACCATTTATGCCCAGGTAGAATACTTTCTCCCAGGAAAGTCTGGACAAGATATCAAAAAAAATACGGATCAAAATATTCTGTCAAGGATTAGAAATTGTGATGCCTTGATCCATGTAATCAAGAATTTTGGCAAATACGGACTTAAGCCGCTAAATCCTTACAATGATTTTCTCAGCCTTGATCAAGAATTGATTTTTGCTGATCTTGTTGTGGTTGAAAAGCGGCTGGAACGTCTTGAACTTGACAAAAAAAGAGGGAAAAAAACAGATCAGGAAGAAATTTTTCTTTTAAATTCATGCCTTAAAAAGCTCAACGATGAGATCCCGCTAAGAAAATGTCATGATCTTGCCTCATCCCCTCTTTTGAAAGGTTTTGCTTTTGTTTCTTCCAAGCCTATGTTGATTTTATTCAACAATGAAGAAGATGATGAGAATTCTCCCGACTCTATGGGTCCGCTCTCTAACGAAAAATGTATGATTATTAGGGGAAAACTCGAACATGAACTTGCACAGATGTCTGATGAAGAAATAAATGAATTCCTTTCTGAATTCAATATAGCAAAACCAGCCGCGGATAGAGTTATCAAAGCTTCATACGAAATTCTTGGCCTCATATCCTTTTTTACGGTAGGTGAAGATGAAGTAAGAGCATGGACTATAAGAAAAGAGACAAAAGCCGTTGATGCCGCCGAAGCAATTCATTCAGATATAAAAAAAGGTTTTATCCGGGCAGAAGTACTTTCTTATAATGATCTGATGAATGCAGGCACCTATCAGGCCGCAAGAAAGAAAGGCTGTGTAAGGCTTGAAGGTAAATCATATAAAGTCCAGGATGGAGACATTATAAATTTTCGTTTTAATGTATGATTTCAAAACTTACATTTTATAGAAAATAATAGTACCT
>CAZRLQ010000017.1:0-15317 GCA_964600725.1 uncultured Desulfobacterales bacterium | reverse complement strand
TTTGTTCGATTTGCCCGATCTGAAAATAGGCACAAAAGTTGAAGAAATAGTTAACTATTTAAATATCTTATGGTTTTAGATCGGACAAAAGCGGCTTTAAGATGTGATGCCTGATTGGAGAAGTTGTTTCGTGCCCGTTCCTTAATATACTTTCGGTTCATAACGGATTAGTGTGGTAATCCATGATGAACAGTTAATACCTGATGGCATAAGTTCAATTAGTATATGCTTAACAAATAAACAGAATCTACACAATAATCCGTTATGATCCATACAGGGCAATTGCACCAAATTTTTAGACCCTTAAAAATCAAACAGTTACGTGATACAGAAAGTGGCTTGTCAACGTTTATTTTTGAAGCAGTGTTTGTAATCTATTGATTTATATAGAATCAAAAATCATGCTAAGTTTTGATGCAATCGCCCTGATGATCCATACTTTCTTGCAAAACATGACAATATTCAAGTATTTAAAAATAAATATATATTAAGTATAAGTCAAGATTTTTTACGCAAATGAATTGACACCGGAGATTTCAAGGATATATTATTTGTTGATATAGTTAGCTCAGATCATGGAATACATGTAAAAATAAGGGAAATTATGGGAAAACTTTCTAAAAAAATAGGATTGATTGGTTGCGGCAATATGGGAGAGGCTTTTTTAGCGGCTATAATAAAATCCGGTATTTCCAGTTCATCAAAAATATCTGTTTGTGATATCCGAAAAGAACGTCTCGATATTTTCAATCAGCTTTACGGTGTTTCCACAACAAAAGACAATTTTAAACTTTTTTCTGAATCAGATGTTGTTATTCTTGCAGTAAAGCCCCAGCAGATGGATCAAGTTCTTGCCGATATAGCAAAGCGAAAAGACTTCAAAATAACTAAGCGAAAATTGATTATATCCATAGCGGCTGGAATTTCTATAAAAAATCTGGAAAACTCGCTCTATTCAAATCTTGACGAATCATCTATGTCTAAATTTCCGATCATACGCGTTATGCCTAATACACCGGCTTTAGTATTATCCGGCATGTCAGGTATGAGTGCAAACAGATATTCAACTGCTGATGATATAAAGATTTCCAAGAATCTTTTGCAAGCAACAGGAAAGGTAATACAATTTAAGGAAAAAGACTTAGATGCTGTAACAGCTCTTTCCGGTTCCGGACCGGCTTATGTCTTTTTTTTTATTGAATCTATGATAGAAGCAGGAATATCCTTAGACCTTAATCCAGAGGATGCCGCTGTTTTGACCCTGACAACCTTAAAAGGTGCCTTAAAACTCATTGAAGAACTTAACGAGTCACCAAAATCCTTGCGAAACAAAGTTACTTCTCCAGGTGGGACAACTGAAGCGGCCATAGATGTTCTTGATAATAAAAATGTCAGGCAAAATATTATCGATGCAGTTGTTGCGGCTTACAGGCGGTCAAAAGAGCTTGGCTTATGATTTTGATATGGTGTCTTGAGGATTTACGAAATTGGAAATAAAAAGGACAAAAAGAGCGAGTAATCCTGAAAAAAAAACGATGCTTCCTGATGGAAAACGATTACATATTTTTCTGCGCTCTATTTTGGGAATTATATTTATAGTTGCGAGTATTAATAAAATCTATGATCCGAAGGGTTTTGCCTTGATTATCCAAAATTACAAAATACTGCCTCCTGAGATGATAAACTTTGTTGCCGTCACTCTTCCATGGCTGGAAGCCGTTTGTGGGTTTTTATTGTTAACAGGTTGCTTTGTAAAGGGAAGCGCCCTTATCTTGGACATTCTTTTGCTGATATTTATTATTGCATTGCTAATTAATTACAATAGAGGTATTGATATTAGCTGCGGTTGTTTTTCGTTATCATCAGATGGAACTAAAAGCATATTTCATTATCTTATAAGAGATTTGATTTTACTTGGATTGGGAATTGTGGTTTTGTTTTATCGACCCGGCATTCGATTGCAGAGATAAATCCATTAATACTTTATGGATTTCCGGCCCCCGGTTTTTACGGAAATGATAGAAAATTCTTAAATTAGCGCACCTTCGGTGCGAACATAAGTGTCTAAAGTGAACTAAAGTATATTAAAGTGCTTAAGGTTAAGGCACTTTTTGCTCATCTATTGTATCATGTGTATCATGCCGAATCTATTAAGCAAAAAAAGGGATTTCCTATAAGCATATTTGCAATAATATTTATAACTTTTTAAAGGGAACCTCAGTTGTCATTGCTGGTATTACATTCGTTTCTTGGCCAAGTTAATTTTATAAAAATATATGCGTACATGCTTACTATTAAATTAACGATATTGCCTAATACCTGACAGGAATCAGATGTTTGCTGAAGATGTTTCATATACCGCTGCACTGATTGCGGGACTTCTTTCTTTTTTTTCCCCTTGCGTTCTTCCGCTGATACCGGCATATTTTACCTTTATTACCGGATTTTCTCTGGAAGAATTAACTGCCGGATGTAATGCAAAAATCAGAACAAAAGTTTTTCTTTCAACATTAGCATATGTCTTAGGTTTTTCATCTGTTTTTATCCTGATGGGTGCTTCCGCATCTTTTCTTGGAAACTTAATAAGTCATTACAGGGAGCTTATTAGAATTATCGGCGGTATCATTATAATAATCTTGGGTATTCATTTGACGGGGATCATTCATATCAAAGGTCTTGATTATGAGAAACGAATTGAATTGAAAAAGAGACCCTTGCATATTTTTGGGACATTTATTATTGGAATGGCTTTTGGCGCAGGATGGACACCCTGCATAGGCCCCTTGCTTGGATCAATACTTATTGTTTCCAGCAACCAGGAGACTGTATGGAAAGGCATTGTTCTTCTTGAAATCTATTCTGCTGGCCTGGCCGCACCCTTTATAATAATATCAATATTTATCAATTTTCTTTTAATCTTTTTTAAAAAAGCTTCCAGAGTCTTGAAATATGTAAATGTTGCAGCCGGAGGGCTTCTGATTGTTATAGGGCTGCTTCTCGTTTCAAACAGGCTTTATTTTTTCAATCCCGTATAGTTTGGATAGAGAGCGCGCGTGAAGTATCTGGTTCAAAGATTTAGGCAAAGAGCTCTTCTTTGAAATATCTTTAAACTCGATGATCAAGTTTTTTTATAAGTTACTGAATTTATTGGAATACAAAAAAGCTCTTTCAAATACATCAGACTAATAAAATCAGTAGGTTATATAAAGATGATTTTTGAATAGCTCAAAAAACTTGATCATCGAGTTTATAATAACCCAAGGTTTTGGTTACACAAATAAAGAAAGGTAAAATATGAAATTAAAATCACTATTAATGCTTTTATTAATATTTTTCTGTTTATCTGCAAAGATTCCATCTCCCTTTGCATCAACTGCTATTAAATGGTATTCTTATGATGATGGTATGGCTTTGAGTAAACAGGAAGGAAAAAAAATATTTCTTCATTTCTATGCAGACTGGTGCACATGGTGCAAAAAAATGGATAAAGACACATTTAGCGATATGACAGTAGGCAACTATATTAATAAAAATTTTATACCGATTAAGGTAAATACCGGCAAGAAAAAAAATGTTGCGCTGAGATATAATGTCAGAGGACTGCCTGCCACATTATTTTTAACTGAAAAGGGCGAAACGATTGGATACAAACCTGGTTATGTGCCGCCGGCCAATCTGATTATACTGTTGAAATATATATATACAGACAGCTATAAAAAAATAAGTTTAAAAAAGTTTTTAAAAACATTGTAATTGTATCTGTTCAAATAAGCATGGGATCATGGGTGCCCAATTTTCACACCAATCTGCGATAAGCCATTTTTTTCTGAAATTATGATAAACTTAGATACATCCTTTATGAAACAGATCCTCAAAGATGCAGAAAAACCAGCGCTCCCCGCTAATCTTTCATATCATCTGACATGTGTATTTTTACTTCTTTGCTGTAAAAAAGAGCCAAAAATTTTAGCCATTTTAAAATCTGACAATGAAGGTTATCCTTGGCGAAATCAGGTGGCACTGCCGGGCGGTCATATTGAAAAAGATGATTTGAGCCCGGTTGACGCGGCCTATCGTGAACTTGAAGAAGAATTGAATATAAAGAGAAAGCATGTTGAATTTATCGGTTCTTTGGGGCATTTTCAAACAATAAACAATAAGGACATAGAAGTTTTTATCGGGCTGTGGGACAAGAAAGAATCAATTCGGTACGACTTCGCAGAAATTGCAAAAGTCCTTGAAATACCACTAAAAACAATTGTTGAAACACATAGCGCAAATCATTATCATGGCTGGACACCTGATATCGGTGATCTTTTATATCCTTTTGACGATCTTGTGATCTGGGGTGTTACGGCCAAAATACTGC
Source organism: uncultured Desulfobacterales bacterium (assembly GCA_964600725.1). Classification (GTDB taxonomy): domain Bacteria; phylum Desulfobacterota; class Desulfobacteria; order Desulfobacterales; family CAZRLQ01; genus CAZRLQ01. Next base: position 10,948 of record CAZRLQ010000017.1, on the reverse strand, counting down.
ACCACTTTATTGAAATTTTATATCCTTTTATGGCTCTCTCGTGAACCTGCTTTATATCTTCTGACAAGACGGATTATGGTTGACAAACCCGCAAACAGACTTGATATTACTAAAAAGACCGGAATGCAGATATGCTCTTTGTACTGGGGGAATTTATATGCAACCATGATGCCTAAAAATCCAAACAAGAAAACAAAAAACATAAATGCAATAAAAATGTAACAGGCTGTTTCTGAATCATACCATGGAACAATTTCTTTCCTGTACACTGGATTTTTAGCAAGACGCATAATTATAAATTCCTTGTGAACATATTATGCTTTATATGATTATATGAAAATGATGAATAGAGGTATTTTAGCTACATTAGAAATTATGAAAAAGGCTTCCTGCAAATCTGGTTTACACTTTTACCTGCCTGCAGCAGGCAGGGATGCTGCTTTTCGCCTGGTTCCCATGCTCCAGCGCGGGAATCCATATGGTATGCATTCCCATGCTGGAGCGCAGGAACGAGAAAGCAAGAACCATAAAAAGTGTAAACTACTTTTGAGCATTTATGAGGGATGTCAAAAATTTCTATTTAGAAAAAAATTTTTTCCCCTATTTCTAATTTTCACCGCATTTATAAATGTTTTATGCGGTTGTTCTTTGATACCTAAAAAACTTTTTATAGAGGATATGACAAAATCGTTTGATGAAGGCACTATAATCTCCGCAAAAACAAGAAAACCGATCTCTTTTGCACAGCTTATAGATGAATTATCCAAAGTTCAGGTGGTTTATATTGGAGAGACACATATTAATCCCGCTCACCACGATGTCCAGCTTAAGATAATAAAAGAGCTTCACAAAAAAAAGCAGCTCATAACAATCGGTATGGAGATGTTCGACTATACTTATGACCATGTATTAGACTTGTGGACAGCCGGAAAACTTGATGAAAAAGAATTTTTACAAAAAGTTCATTGGTATGCCAACTGGAAATTTGATTTTGGTTTGTACAGTGAAATTCTGTACTTTGCAAGGGCCAATCAGATAAAACTCGTTGGTCTTAATATACCCTTTCACATTCCTCCCAAGATAGCAATGGGCGGCATTGCAAGTCTGAGCAATGAAGATAAAAAGTATCTCCCGAACAAAATAGATCATTTTAATGCTGCTCATCGGAACCATATAAAAAAAATTTTTGATAAATACCATCAGGGTCATATAAAAGGGATGAAGAATTTCGATTTTTTTTATATGGCTCAATCTGTTTGTGATGATACCATGGCTGAATCCATATCAAAAAATTTGCATAAAAATACAATGATTGTTTTGGCTGGAAATGGACATATAATCCATAAATCCGGTCTGCCGCAAAAAACTTTTTTTCTTACAAATACAACTTATAAAACTCTTTATCCGGCTTCAGTCGGAAGCTCCGTTCAACTTACCTGTGCCGATTATATTTGGGTAACTCCTCAAGTAGAAAAATACAAAAATACCAAGCAGATACATATCAGATAATTTCCTCTCACCACACAACATATATGAATATATGTCTTGACATTCCCAACATATTGTGATTTATTGAATTTATTCCTTTTCCGGTAAACAGAAAAAATCAACTCATGAAGCAGCTCCCTGGTTAAGTTATCTCTATTTCTCATAATTGATTTTTCATGTGAAATACTAGCCAAGGGACTCTAAAAAATAAATAGAAAAATCAGCATTTCATCTTCAGACTATCTTTAACCGATACTGAATCGAAAGGTCTGGGAGACTATTTGATATTTGGTTAAGCGAACCCTTATTCATTATAAAAATATAAAATGAAGGTGGTGTCAATGCTTGTTGAAAATACCCAAGAACATGACAAAAGTACGTTGGTGTTTGAAAATATCACCAAGCGTGATGGAAGAATTGTAGAGTTTGATTCAAAAAAAATCACAAAGGCAATTGCAGCGGCCGGAAAAGCAGCAGGGGAATTCAGCGAAAAGGAAGCAAGAAAGCTGACGCTTCGCGTGCTTACTCTGGCTCACGAACTTCGCCTTGGCAATACACCCTGGGTTGAAGATATCCAGGACATCGTAGAAAGGGTTCTTCTCGATTCACCCTACCTCATGACCGCTAAGGCGTATATCTTATACCGTGAACAGCATGCTCAGATACGAAATATTGCAGCAAAAATAAATGTTGATCTTGTTGATAACTACATTCAGAAACTCGATTGGAAAATCAGTGAAAACAGCAACATGTGTTATTCTCTTCAAGGACTTAACAATTATCTTTCGTCTGATATCACCTCGGAATACTGGCTGAACAAAATTTATCCCCCTGAAATCAGATCTGCTCACAAAGAGGGTGATCTTCATATACACGACCTGAGCCTTCTTTCGGTCTATTGTGTGGGTTGGGATTTAAAAGATCTGCTGAAAGAGGGTTTCAGGGGAGTTGAAGGAAAAGTTGAAAGCGCTCCCCCCAAACATTTCAGATCAGCTCTTGGACAGATCGTTAATTTCTTTTACACATTACAGGGCGAGGCTGCAGGCGCCCAGGCTATTTCCAATTTTGATACATTGCTTGCCCCCTTTATACGCCATGATAAAATGGATTATAATGAAATAAAGCAGACCCTGCAGGAGTTTGTTTTTAACGTAAATATTCCTACCCGAGTCGGCTTTCAAACCCCGTTTACAAATCTTACAATGGATCTTTATGTGCCATCTACCCTTAAAGATCATCCTGTAATTATCGGTGGCAAAGAGACAAATGAAACATATTCAAAATTTCAGCCTGAAATGAATTTGCTCAACAGGGCCTTTGCCGAAGTTATGATGGAAGGTGATGCCAAAGGAAGGGTTTTTACATTCCCCATACCGACTTACAATATTACTCCCGGTTTTGATTGGGATAATCCAAATTTTGAAATGATCTGGAAAATGACTGGGAAGTATGGGATCCCATATTTTTCCAATTTTGTAAATTCCGATATGTCTCCCGATGATGCCAGATCCATGTGCTGTCGTCTTCGCCTTGATAACAGAGAACTTATAAAAAGGGGCGGAGGTCTGTTTGGGGCAAATCCGCTTACCGGATCGATAGGGGTTGTAACAATTAATCTTCCCCGAATAGGATATCTTTCAGAAAATGAAAAAGAGTTTTTTACGCGTTTAAAAGACATCTTTCTTCTTGCGAAGGAAAGCCTTATCATAAAGCGAAAAGTTCTGGAAAAATTTACTGAAAAAAACCTGTATCCTTATACAAAATTTTATTTAAGAGAGATTTATAATCATACAGGGACTTACTGGAAAAATCATTTCTCGACTATCGGTATTATCGGTATGAATGAGGCCTGTTTAAACTGCCTGGGAAAAAATATCGCCAGTGAGCCAGGGCAAAAATTTGCGCTCAGGGTAATGGATTTCATACGTGATCTGATCGCAGAAGTACAAAAAGAGACCGACAATATTTTCAATCTGGAGGCAACACCTGCTGAAGGAACTTCTTATCGTCTTGCCATGCTTGACAAAAAGAAATTTGAAAATATTCTTTGTGCAAATGAAGAGAACTACCAAAAAGGTGCGGATCCTTACTATACAAACTCAACACAGCTTCCTGTAAACTATACGGAAGATATTTACGAAACATTAAAACTGCAGGATGATCTGCAATCAAAATATACGGGCGGTACTGTTTTTCATATATTTCTTGGAGAACAGATAGATAACATACGGGTCGTAAAATCCCTTATCAAGAAAGTGACAAGCAACTTTAGTCTCCCCTATTTTACACTTACGCCTACCTTCAGTATATGTTCAACACATGGTTATCTTAACGGCAGACAGAAAAAATGTCCTGTTTGTAATCAGGAAACTGAAGTTTACTCAAGGGTTGTCGGCTATTTGAGACCCGTAAAGCAGTGGAATGAAGGCAAGCAGGCGGAATTTAATATAAGAAAAACATTCAGGGTAGCCGAAAAATTTTTAGCATAGCGTTTTTTCATAAATAGCTATTTTACCCGATACCTGTGTCTGCCCGCCTGCAACAGGTAAGACAGGTCATCGCCGGTTGCGATGCAGACAGTAACACGTACAGGAAGGCACAGAGATCGCAAAAATAGCCATTTTAAGACAGCTTCCTAATATCATGACAACTAACTAATGTCGTAAAGATGGCTGCCATTTTTGCGAAAGCCTAAAATCCGGAAGCAGTGAAGCAACCAAAATACTGGATTCCCGCCTTTGCGGGAATGACAAGTATCTGATACGATTTTTCGGGACAGGATTTATGATTATTGGGGGAATACAAAAAAATTCTTTTATAGATTATCCCGATAAAATAAGTTGTGTGCTCTTTCTTGCAGGATGTAATTTTCACTGCCCTTACTGCCACAATCCTGATTTAGCACGCGGCATACCAGTTTATGGCCCTTTGTTAGATGAAAAGAGTATCTGTAAATTTCTTGAAAGGCGAAGGGATTTTTTAGATGGCGTGGTAATTTCCGGAGGTGAGCCGACCCTGCAAAAAGAGCTTCTGCCCCTTTGCGAAAAAATAAAAAATATGGGGTATCATTTAAAACTTGACTCAAATGGGAGCAGACCCAAAGTCGTACAAAAACTTATAAATGAAAAACTTGTTGATTATATTGCAATGGATATAAAAAGCGATCCTTATCAGTATGCTTCTTTAATAAAGAAGGGGGAAAATCCTGACTCCATCCTTTCAACTATTCAAATCATCATGGAATCTTCTGTTAAATACGAATTTAGAACGACCTGCGTCAAGCCTTTCGTAAATGAAGAAGTAGTGAGACGTATTTCCCGAATCATAAAAGGTTCCATGCTTTATGTTCTGCAGCAATTTCATTACACTCATATACTTGAACCCGATTTTTTCCAAAACAACAATTACTGCTATAACGACGACGAACTAATACGCCTGCAATCAATAGCAAAGCAGTGGGTCAAAGAGTGTGTTTGCCGCCTTTAGCGCCCAACATCAAATAATATTATGCACAACATACGCCTGTCAATGGGAGACTACTTGCCCTGACTTGCCATGAAAAGGGCGGATGACCCTCAGTTTGACAATAAAGAACTAATCATGGCGAAAATCTGAGAATTATCAAATCCTCTCAGATGGATCGCACCTGAACGGCATGATGCTGTGCAGAGCCCGCAACCTTTACATAGGGTCGACTGAATTTCAGCCTTGCCGTTTATCTCGTTGAATTTAGGAGCGGAATATGGACATAGGGATACACAGACACCGCAGCTGCTGCAGATATTTGGATCAACAAAAGCTACTGTGCCGCTTACGGAGATGTTCATTGCCGATAAAAGAGTAACAGCTCTCGCTGCCGCCGCTTGTGCCTGGGTTATGGATTCATCAAGCGGTTTTGGAGCGTGGGCGAGCCCGCAAAGAAACACGCCATCTGTGGCAAAATCATTAGGTCTTAGCTTTACATGTGCTTCTGCGAAAAAACCATCATCATTTTGAGATACTTTATAATATTTGGCTAAAGGATTCTCTTTTTCGGCAACAATTGCGGAAGCCAGAACCAAAAGATCAGAGCTGATTTCCATCTGCCGCCTGAGAACAGTATCTGTGAATTTAACCTTCAGATCACCTTGACTTTTTGTTACTGAAATATCCATGCCGGAGTCATAGCGAACAAACCGAATCCCCTCAGAACGAGCCGTTCTGTACAGATCTTCCCTGAGTCCATAAGGACGCATGTCTCTGTAAAGGATAAAGATATCCATTTGAGGATTGATCTCTTTTAATTTAAGAGCGCTCTTTATTGATCCGGTACAACAAAGCTTAGAACAGTACGGCCTCTCCGGAATGCGTGAGCCTACACACTGGATGAAAATAGCTGTATTTACATCATCCAGAGATGAGTCATTATCTATAAAAAGTTTCTGCAATTCCAATCCGGTCAAAACCCTGGGATCTTTTCCGTAAAGATACTGATCCGGCTTTAATTCGGAAGCACCGGAGGCAAAAATTGTTATTCCATGCTCCAGTATCTTGCTTTCTCCGTCTTTTCCTATTTTTGTTTTAAAATTTCCTACAAACCCATCAACTTCTTCTATTTGATGATTCAGATATATTTCGATATTCTTATCTATTTGAACATCTTTTACAAGTTTATCCAAATATTTTTGAACATCCTCTCCCTGCCAGGTTTCATGAATAAACCTGGCTTGTCCGCCAAGAGCATCTGTCTTTTCGATTAAATAAGTTTTATAACCCTGTTTCGCCAATATCTTGGCCGACTCCATGCCGGAGACACCACCGCCGATGATCAGGGCGGACTGCTTGATCTCCATAACCGGTTCTGTAAGCGCTTCATGGAGAGCTACCTTGCCGACAGCCATCTTAACCAGATCGATCGCTTTTTCGGTAGCCCTTGCCGGTTCGTCTTTATGTACCCAGGAGCACTGATTCCTGATATTACACATCTCAAACAGGTATTTATTGATACCTGCATTGATTAAAGTCTCCTGAAAAAGAAGTTCGTGTGTTTTAGGGGTACATGCGGCAACAACTACCCTGTTCAACTGGTGTTCTTTTATGACCTGAGCCATTTTGTCCTGAGTATCCTGGGAACAGCTAAACATATTTTCTTCTGCAAAGACAACGTTCGGCAATTCTTTAGCGGCATTTGCAACCGCTGGAACATCTACAACACCAGCAATATTTGAACCGCAGCAACAGACAAAAACACCTATGCGGGGCTGTTCTCCACGGATATCTTTTACTGTGGGCACTTCAACTGTTTTTGTAAGAGACCACCGGCTTTCGGATAGTTTGCTGCCGGCTATTCCAGCAGCAGCACTGGCATCTATAACGGATGAAGGAATATCCTTTGGCGCCTGAAAGGCGCCGCAAACATATATGCCCGGCCTGGTACTTTGTACAGGTTCAAAGCTGCTGGTTTTAGCAAAACCGTACTGATTCATATCGACAACCAGGCTTTGAGCCAGCTCCATTCCTTCTTTTGTTACGCCTAATCCAACGGAAAGCACAATAATATCAAATTCTTCTTCAACTCTTTTTCCTGTTTCGTCAACATAGCGGATCAGATGTCTTCCGGACCCATTAACAGGGTCTATATTTGTAATCTTTGACTTGACAAACCGAACTCCCAGGTCATCCTTGGCACGATTATAATATCTTTCAAAATCTTTCCCATTGGTGCGAATATCGATATAAAAGATAGCCGTATCCAGATCTTTTGAACTGTGTTCTTTTGCCAGCATCGCTTCTTTTATGGAGTATGTACAGCAGACAGCGGAACAGTATCCCTTTGCGCCGAAATGTTCATCTCTTGAGCCAATACATTGAAGCCATGCGATCTTTTCAGGTTCTTTTTTGTCAGAAGGCCGCACAAGATGCCCCCCAAAGGGACCGGATGCAGAGAGGATTCTTTCAAATTCAAGGCTTGTTACAATATTGGGATGTTTGCTATAACCAAAAGTATCGTAAATACCGGGATCAAACGTGCTGGTTCCCTGGGCCAGTATTACAGCCCCTACCTTAACGGTTACCTTCTTTTCCTTGTCATCATAATTAATTGCCCCTGTTGGACAATTCTTAGCACATGCCCCGCATTTTCCCTTGGTAAGGTAGATGCACTTCCCAGAATCAATGGCATATTTCAAAGGAACCGCTTGAGCATATTTGACATATATTGCCTTTCTTTTGCTGAGACCTCCTTCATACTCATCCGGAACTTTTTTAGGGCACTTTGCCGCGCACAGACCACAAGCGATACACTTGTCAGTATCCACATAACGAGGATACGTGGTTACGCTCACTTCAAAATTGCCATCTTCACCTGAAATTCCGTTAACCTTTGAAAGAGTGAGAAGCTCAATATTGCTATGCCGGCCGACCTCGACCAGTTTAGGCGAAATAATTCACATGGCACAGTCATTGGTAGGAAAAGTCTTGTCAAGCTGTGACATCATTCCGCCAATCGAGCTGGTATTCTCAACAAGATAAACATAATAACCGGAATCAGCCAAATCCAAAGCGGATTGCATTCCAGTTATTCCACCGCCTACAACCATAACCGCGCCAATCTTATCATTTACCATTTTTTACTCCTGAACCAAAAAAGAAGTGACATCACTGATATCGAGTTGATTCATCCCTATTCCCAGTCTCTGTTTGTCAATACCCATCGTAAGCCCTAATAATTGAGGATAAAGAATAGAAGCAAGAGGTTCTTCATCTCCGCCAACCGAAAGCATTTTCTTTTGAACTGTATCGAATTGAAGATGACAGTATGGACAAGCTGTAACAAGATAATGAGCCCCTGATTTTTTCCCGTTATCAAGTTTTTTTTGTGTTAAATCGATTGAAAGCTCGTCATTGATACCCATTAATGGTGCGCCGCAACATTCAAGTTTTTTCCGCCAGTCAATACTTTTAGCGCCTGTCACTTTAACCAGTTCATCAAACAGCTTAGGTGAAACAGGGTTGTCGAATTGTGTAATTTTACTCGGACGCAAAGCATGACAGCCATAATGGGTTGCGATGTTAATATTTTTATAAGGACTGGTGACCTCGCTTTTTATTGCATCCAGCCCCACATCATGGTAGAGGACGGAAAGAATGTGTTTAACCCGAAACTTACCTTCATATGTCAGACCGTTTTGAGCAAGGATCCGGTTTATCTCACTTTGCAGAGATCCATTCTCCTTTAAAATGGATTCCGCCTTCTTTAAGCTGCCGTAACAGCATTTGCAAAGGACAAGCATATCCAGGTTCTCTTTTTCAGCAATGGCCAAATTGTTTGCCGAAGAAAGGAGAAATGCCTTTTGGTCCGTATTGCGCATGGGATACCCGCAGCAATTAAAACTTCGGAAATCTGCCAGTTCAATACCAAATCTTTCTAAAACTGCCCTTGCAGAAACTTCATACTGCTGAACTCTGGCCGGTATATTACACCCTAAGAAGAATGCATACTTCATAATAAAATTCCTAACTCAATCAAATTACGACCACAAAAAGTTATTGAAAATCTGCCGTGGCCTCAAGCTAAATTGAACATTTTTCAAAGGTCTCTAAACCTGAACCTGCGGCACGGAATCGGTTTTTTCCGATGTCTTTTCCAAATTTCTTACAGCAAAATTCTTTAAATCGTATAAGATATCAGTAATCTTTACATTCTGGGGACATTCTTCCTGGCATTGATAACAGGTAAGACAATCCCATATCATTTTTGATCCGGCAGCCATGTCAACTAAGCCTAATCCGAGAGAAAACATTATCTGATGGGGCAAAAGACCGAGTCTTTTTTCCGGATCGTCGTAATTGCCTACAACTGGACAGATCGTTGTACATGTCTGACATCCGAAACAACTGGAATATGTGTTTCCTTCCGACTGCAGCTTTATGCGCAGTCGAACCCTCTCCCCTTGTTCTCTGTCTTTTAAATATAGAGGCTTTGATTTATCCATTATTGCATCGAAGTTACCGGCTACAGCAAGTTGCGCATCTTTAATCGGTTTAAAGTATCCGTTTGCCTGTGCATTATAATCTCGATTCAATCCCCTTATAAATGAAAACTGGGAAAGAACAAGTGGTTCAGGATATCCCTCTTGAAGCAGATGTTCCCTGACATTAAACCACAATTCTTTTAAATTTATTCCTGAAGGACAGACAACGGTGCAGCGATTGCAGTTTGTGCAGAGATAAACTCCTTCCTGAATCGCTTTTAACTCACCATCGTTCAGCTCTTTTCCTGCAACCATTGCCTTCAGAAAAGAAATCTTTTCTGAAGGCAAAATATATTCATTGCCCAAGGATTCAGATGCCATGACAGCAGAGCAGTGCAAGCTGCAGGTTCCGCACCTGGTGCATGCATCGAGCTCCATTACCTGCTTTGTCAAAATGTTTGCGGGAGAGGACTTTCCATCTTCCATGACAGCATTGGCTAAAAGACTTACAGGGGTTGCGATAATATGAAACATCTTGCTAAATGGAAGATAGGCCAGACCAGAAAAACAGGCTAATATATGAATATACCAAAGTATTGTTGAAGCGTTTACGCTATCTAAAAAGAGCGCAACCGGACTTATAACCCTGGCTGTGACGTATCCGCCAAACGCCCATTGTGATGCGGAATGACAGTCGGCGCAATTTGCCTCGTGAACTTCTAAACCCTGTTCTAAAATATCTTGATTAAATGGCCCTTTTACATTTGGAGAAACAACACCAAAATTTTCTACCCAATAGCTTTCAACAGCCTTTAATTCATCCGGATCATCTATTTCCGCATAATCTTCAACCATTATTTTAAATTCAGTGTAAGATGCGATTTTAATTCCTTCCAGAAGTATGCCTGAAACAATAATAACCGCTACGATAATAATTGCATAACTGTCCATACCACTTGTTTTCAGACGGGGAACCTTCAAGATAAAGCGTCTGTAAAGGGCGATCGCCAACCCTGCAATTACCATCAGGGCGAAAAGGTTCCTCAGGAAAAAATAAGGATTAACGGTTGAATAATAACCATGAAACAATGGTTCTGTAATAATATCATCAAGAGCGTGCAGCAGAAGCAGCAGCATAAAACCGCCATAAAGCAATGTATGCATCAACCATCGCAGAAAATCCTCCTTTAAAATCCTTTGCTGTATGACCACATCGAAGATAAAAGCCTTTATCAGCGTAAAAATTTTTATACTGAATATGGTTTTAAGTATACCTCCTAAAGCGGCGGTGACTCTTTCCGATGTTGTAATATTTTTGACTGAAATACCAATTTTTTTACTAAACCAGCCATAAATCTTATAAATTGATCCGATTATAAAGATTGCAAGTGAAATATAAAGAAGCAGAGTGAAAACCATTGTAATAAGCCTCCTTCAGTCAATAACTACCTGCTAACGACTTCTGGTTTATGGACCGCAAATGCAAATAGATATCGCTGAACAGAATC
>CAZRLQ010000016.1:0-15909 GCA_964600725.1 uncultured Desulfobacterales bacterium | reverse complement strand
AAAAAGTGTAAACTAAATTTGAAGCATGCCAAATTTCCATAATTAAAATTGCTGATTTTATTAATACTTACCACATAAACAGGCAGTGGGTGCATTCACTCAACGGATAACAGATGAAAAGAGAAGAAAACTCCAAAACAAATCTTAACGATCTTATCCAAAGGATAAAGCAAGAAGGTGTTGAGGAAGCCCGGAAAAAGAGTTCTGATATTTTCAGAAAGGCTGAGAAAACAGCATCTGTAATAGTTGGCCGGGCGAAAAAGGAAGCCATGATAATTGTCGATGATGCCGAGAAAGAAATAAAAAAGAAGGAAGAAACCAGCAAAAAGGTGATTGAACATGCTTTGCGAGATGCTCTCTTGAGTTTTAGAAAAGCCGTTGTTGAGATATTTGATTCCATCATCAAAGAAGAGTGTCATGCAGTTTTAAATAAAGATCTGCTGGAAAAAATCTTGTTAAATGTTATAGAAGCATGGCAGAAAGATAAAGATAAGAACCTGGACATTCTTCTAACTCTGAACGAAACAGATCGCAACGCGCTTTTTGAAGGTTTCTTGATGAAATTGAAAGAAAAGATAAGGGGAAAGATAGAATTGAAACTCAGTCCTGACATAGAAGCAGGGTTTTATATCGGATTTAGGGATGAGAGTTTCTATTATGATTTTACTGACGAAGTTATAGCTCAGATCTTGTCAGTATATTTAGACCCTAAGTTATGTGGTATTATTGATTCAGTGATAAAGAAAAAACGTTAATGAGAAAACCGTACTACTTTACAATCAGTTCTCTGCCTTACCTTCTTTTTTATAAAGATCCGCCGATAAGCAAAAATGATTTTTTCGCATTATCCGCCATAGAACTGGATCCGAAAGATTTGCTGATTCTCCGGTCGGTGCGTCTATTTAATACAATGCCGGAAATAGTGCCGCTTTATGTATTGAGAAAATGGTATAAATGGGAAATGGGACTTAGAAATGCTTTTGTCAAACAAAGATCAGCAAGGCTTGGGCTGAATAAAAAAGAATATTTAAAAGGAGATGATTATTCTATCTCCAGTGTTCATTTCCAGATCGTTGAGGAGGCTTTTAAGACTGATTCACCATTTGAGGCTGAGGAGATAATTGATAAGGCCAGATGGCGATTTCTGGATGAGCTTGAATTCGATTACTGCTTTGGGTTGGAAAAACTCGTAATATATTATCTAAGGCTTCAGATACTGGATAGAAGGTCTTCTTTTAATGCCGAAAAAGGTATAGAAAGACTTGATGCAGTTTTAAGCCAGGTGGAAGGTGTTTGGGGGCATTAAGGATTGACAGTGGGGAGCAGCGGCCGGATTGCCGGTATTGAAAGGAACATGATTAAGGTTGAGTTTGACGGCGATGTCAGACTTAACGAGGTAGGCTATGCGATTTTCGAAAAGGATCGCTTAATGGCCGAAGTAGTGCGCGTGAAGGACAATAAGGCTGATATGCAGGTATTCGAAGATACAAAAGGGTTGAGAACAGGGGACACCGTTGAATTCACAGGGCATCTGCTCTCCGCGGAACTCGGCCCCGGTCTTTTGGGGCAGGTCTTTGACGGGCTGCAGAATCCTCTTAATACACTGGCTGAAAAATACGGTTATTTTCTCCAAAGAGGAAAATATGTTTCCGCTCTGCCCGAGGATACCGGTTGGGACTTTACACCTGCTGCGGACCGGGGTGATATAATGCGGGCAGGTGACACCATTGGAACGGTAAAGGAGGGGATTTTCACACATAAGATAATGGTGCCTTTTTATCTGAAGGATGCAGGCGAAATCGTAGAAATCGTTCCCCCTGCATCTTATGGAGTGAAGGACCGGGTTGCTCTTTTAAAGACTAAGAAAGGATCGCTCATCCCCCTTAGTATGTCTTTTAAATGGCCGGTAAAAAGACCGATTACTTCATACAGGGAGAGATTGAATCCTTCAGAGCCCCTTTTAACCATGATAAGGATTATGGATACCCTTTTTCCTGTGGCAAAGGGTGGAACCTATTGCATACCAGGTCCGTTTGGTGCAGGTAAAACCGTGCTTCAGCAGTTAACGAGCAAAAGCGCCAGGGTAGATATTGTGATAATAGCCGCATGTGGAGAAAGGGCAGGGGAGGTGGTGGAAACTATTAGAGAGTTTCCTGAAATTATTGATCCTTTTACCGGCAGATCCTTGATGGAGAGGACGATTATTGTCTGTAACACCAGTTCTATGCCGGTTGCCGCCCGGGAGGCCTCGGTATATACTGCTGTAACAATGGCAGAGTATTACAGGCAGATGGGTCTTGACGTTCTGCTGCTTGCCGATTCGACTTCAAGGTGGGCCCAGGCTATGAGAGAAGTATCCGGAAGGCTGGAAGAGATACCTGGAGTGGAAGCTTTCCCCGCCTATCTGGAATCGGTTATAGCGAGTTTTTATGAAAGGGCGGGATATGTGAGACTCAAAGATGGGAGAACAGGTTCTATTACAATCGGCGGGACAGTCAGTCCAGCAGGAGGAAATCTTGATGAGCCGGTGACACAATCCACACTCAAAGTAGTGGGGGCCTTTCATTCTTTGTCAAGGGAACGTTCGGACGCCAGGCGATATCCGGCTATAGATCCGTTGGAAAGCTGGACGAAATACAAAGGTATTATTGATACAGATGAAAGGACATGGATTATCAGGCTGCTTTCCAAAGGAAATGAAATAGACCAGATGATGAAAGTTGTCGGAGAAGAGGGAACATCATTAGATGATTATGTTCTCTATCTCAAAGGAGAGTTTTTTGACAACGTCTATCTGCAGCAGAACGCATTTGATCCGGTTGATGGTGCTACTTCAGATGAACGCCAGACAGCGGTCTTTTCACTTATGAACAAGATCCTTGATGCTGTTTTTGAATTCAAGAATAAAGAAGATGCAAGAAAATTTTTTCATAATTTAAGGCTTTTTTTCTTAGATTACAATGGTTCTGAGTGGGGTTCCGATGGGTTTAACGAAAATGAAATCCGCATTAAAGAATTGACTGCCAAATATCTTAAAGAAACTCCAAAAACAGAGGCGGCAAGCCTCAGACAGGCGCTTGTAGAATCTGACATGGAATCGTCTTTCAGAAGAACAAAAAAGGCAAAAACCTTAAAAAAAGAGAGGCTGTCACTGCCGGTCAAAGAAGATGAGGAAGATATACAATAAGATCATTCAGATATCGGGGAATGTAATAGCATTTTTCGCATCCGGCATTAAATATGGTGAACTCGCCATTGTTTCATCCGAAGGGGGTGATTCCCTTGCGGAAGTTATCCGTATTGATGGAGAGAAGGTATATCTGCAGGTCCTCGGGGGCGGCAGCGGTATTTCAACTGGTGATAATGTTCGTTTCTTAGGACATTTTATGGAAGTATCTTTTTCTGAAAATCTTTTCGGCAGGATTTTTGACGGTATTGGAAGACCCCGTGATTCGGGGCCGCAAATTACTGAAAATCTGATCCAGATCGGTGGATCCATCGTAAATCCGGCCAGGCGAATCATCCCCTCCAGCATGATACATACTGGTATACCGATGATAGACCTTTTCAACTCCCTGGTCGAGTCCCAGAAAATATCTGTTTTCACCACATCCGGAGAGCCCTACAATGAACTCTTGGCCACAATTGCTTTACAGGCAGAAGTAGATATTATCGTCCTTGGAGGGATGGGACTCAGGTATGACGATTATCTTTTTTTTAAAGACACTCTAAAGGAGGGGGGGGCTCTCAGCAGGAGTATCCTCTTTGTACATACTGCTGCGGACCCGGTTATAGAGTGTCTGATAGTTCCGGACATTTCCCTTGCAGTAGCCGAAAAGTTTGCCCTGAAGGGTAAAAGAGTATTGGTACTTTTAACGGATATGACGAATTTTTGTGATGCTTTGAAGGAGATCGCCATTATCATGGAACAGATCCCTTCGAACCGGGGATACCCCGGAGACCTTTACAGTCAGCTTGCATCCAGGTATGAAAAAGCGGTCGATTTTGAAGACGCAGGCTCCGTGACCATTCTTTCAGTAACAACGATGCCGGGCAATGATGTTACACACCCGGTTCCAGACAATACAGGCTATATCACCGAAGGACAGTATTATCTAAACAACGGGAGGCTGGAACCGTTCGGATCATTAAGCAGACTGAAACAGCTTGTGAATAAAAAGACCAGGGAGGATCATCGGACACTTATGGATGCCATGATACAGGTTTATGCCTTTTACCAGGAGACACTGGAGAAAAAGGCGATGGGCTTCAGTATGTCTCCCTGGGACAACAAACTTTTGAAGTATGGCGCCCTTTTTGAACAGGAATTTATGGATCTGTCCATAAATATTTCGCTTAAAGATGCACTTGATATGGGTTGGGAAATTCTTGCCCAATGTTTTACACCTGAAGAGACAGGCATCAGGTCTGACATGCTTAATAAGTTTTGGCCGAAAAAAGATGCAGAAGATAAAACTCACAAAGACCGAGCTCAAGAAACAGAAAGATAATCTGAAGCGCTATAATCGATATCTGCCGACTCTTTATATAAAAAAGCATCAGCTTCAGAAGGAGATTGAGCAAGTGAAGTCGGCGGTTGATGAAATAGAAAAAAAACATTATAGGTTAATGAGAGAGTTCGATTCATGGATCGCTCTCTTAGGTGAAGAGATCGGGCTCGAAGACCTGATCAGACTGGAAAAGATTGAAACCAGACAGGATAATATCGCAGGTGTAGATATTTCTGTTTTTGTCAAGGCACATATTGAGGTAAGGTCATACGATCTTTTTGCTTATCCCCTCTGGGTTGACAGCGCAATTGATATTATTTTCAGGTTGCTTCATTATCGATCTGAAATTGTTGTGCTTGAATTTCAGAAAGTATGCTTGTCAAAGGAATTGAAAGTAACGGCTCAAAGGGTAAACCTGTTCGAAAAGGTCAAAATTCCCGAGGCAAAAGAGGCGATACGATTGATTTCAATTTATCTTGCCGATCAGCAGGTTGCGGCCGTTGGGTGGGCCAGGATGGCCAAAAAGAAGATCCAGGAAGCCGAGGTAAAATGATTGAACCCATGAAGAAAATAACCATCGTTGTCAAGACTGCATGGGAAAATGAAGTTTTAGATATCCTCAGAAGAAAAGGAGTTATCCATGTTCAGCAGACCGGATCCGGTGAAAATGAAAAAACAGAACTGCTGAAAGAGAAAATCCTTTTGATGGAAGATGCCCTTTCATTAATACATGGGAAAACTTTAAACAATAAAACTCCTTTCCCCCTGTCCAATAATGAAGACGGTTATGCTCTTGCCGGGCAACTATTGAAGTCTTCCAGCGAGATAAAGGTGCTTGAAGAAGAGATAGGACGGCTTGAGGCGGAATATAAAGGGCTGCAGGCATGGGGGGAATTTAATCCGGAAGATCTGAAAAACTTGAAAGATGCTGGTTTTAATTTAAGGCTTTTCCAATGCAGGCAAAAGGAATTGAAAAAGATCGATGGCTTGATAGAAGTTTATATCATTTCCAGCAGAGGTTCAACCCTTTTTATAGCGGTCGTATTATCCGGCAATGACAAGATCAATATCCCTTTTCAGGAAATGGAAATCCCCCCCCTCGGTCTTAATGAGATCAATGTCCGTATGGAAGAAAAAAAGGGAAGGATTTCCGCCTGCCGGCAGGAGATATCCCTGCTTTCAGCAAAGGTTTCTCTTATAAAGAATACCTTGGCGAAATATCGGAATATTTTTGATTATGAAGAAACAAAGGAGAGGATGGGAAAAGATGGAGAGCTTTCTTATCTGGTCGGTTATTGTCCTGAGCATTATGCCGAAAGTATAAGGGAGACGGCCATGGAAAAGAAGTGGGCAATACTGATAGAAGATCCATTGATTGATGATCCCGTCCCGACGCTCATAAGATATTCCAGATGGACGATACTATTTCGGCCGGTTATGAATTTCATAGGCGTCACCCCCGGTTACCGGGAGTATGATACAAACGGCCTTTTTTTGATATTTTTCGGCATTTTTTTCGCTTTCCTTATAGGTGACGGAGGTTATGGCATTTTTATTTTTCTCATAACCTTCATAGCCTACAGGTTTTGCAGATTTATTTCAAAGGAACTGGCTCTTCTCTTTTATTTTCTTTCAGCGATGACCATTTTGTGGGGCGCGGTTACAGGGACATGGTTCGGCGCACAATCGCTGAGCAGGCTGCCTCTGTTAAAGCAACTGATTATACCTTCATTATACAGTTATTCAAAGGAAAGTGAGCCTAACATCATACGCCTCTGTTTTTTAACAGGAGCTGTGCAGCTTTCCATTGCCCATGTCAGGGCTGCCGCGAGGCTGTACCCTTCACTGAAAGCCATTGCGGAAACGGGATGGATTTTTTTGGTATGGGGGATTTATTCTTTAGCCGCGTTTCTCGTCCTGAATGAAAAGATGAGTTTTTTTGGAATCTATCTGCCGATTATTGGATTGCTTATGGTACTCTTTTTTGGAGGGGAGGGGGAAGGCGGCATCTTAAAAAGAATCGGCAGGGATCTGACCAGGTTTCCGCTAAATATTCTGACGGCAATCGGAAGTTTTTCAGATATTATATCTTATGTTCGATTGTTTGCTGTCGGCCTGGCTACAAAGGAGGTCGCTGCGGCCTTTAACAGTATGGTTTATGGTATGGGTTTCGAGGATATATTCTCGGTCTTGACGGCTGTTTTTATACTTGTATTCGGTCATACAATCAATATGCTGTTAGCTGCAATGGCTGTACTTGTTCATGGTGTCAGATTAAACCTGCTGGAGTTTTCAAAACACCTGAATATGGAGTGGTCCGGCATTGTATACCGGCCGTTTAAAATCATGGGAGAAAGTGTATGAGTATGCTTAAGGTGATTGGTGATACAGGGTTTGTCCTTGCGTTAACCCTGGCCGCTGCAGGATCAGCCCTGGGCACAGGTGCGGCGGGGATGGGCGCGCTCGGCGCATGGAAGAGATGTTTCATGAATAATAAGAGAGCGCCATTTATCCTTGTTGCTTTTGTCGGTGCGCCGCTATCCCAGACCATCTATGGCATGATCCTGATGAATGCCATCATGAGAGCGCCTGAATCCATCCCTGATGCCGTAAGATTTTCTGAAGGGCTGATGGGCGGCTTTGTCATGGGTCTGTCCGCATGGTTTCAAGGAAAGGCAGGCGCCCTTGCGTCAGATGTTCTCGCAGAAACAGGGAAGGGGTTCGGCAACTATATTATGGTACTTGGTGTTATTGAAACGGTGGCCCTCTTTGTGATGGTATTTCTGATGACTACGCTGGGATAATGTTGATCTGCGCCAGAACCCCGGCGAGATCGATATCTATATTATTGAAGTTGACAAATGTAATATCTGAAAAAGGCAGGTCTAATTGCCGTTTGATAATGCTGAAGATCTCAAGATAATTAAGTATAATTTTTTTGTTCCATTTTAGATCCAGTCTGCTTGCCAGTTCTTTAATATTCTCTTTTTTGCCTTCGATTTCAAGAAAGTTTCCATACGGCAAGGTATCCAGACAGAGGATGGTGCCGTCAATTGTAAAGGACTCCCGCCATTTTTCATATGCCTGTTCATTATGAAATCCGAGTGATTCAAGAATAAGGTTCATTAAAGAAAAATCGTTTACTTCGACCTCTATTTCATTTAAAATTTTGAATTCGCTGTCTTTTATGTCTGGTACGGATTTGAAGGTCAAGGTTGTTTTCGTATCTTTGCGCAGCCGCAGCAGAGATTTTTTTTTGATCAGAGTTTTATCGGCATCTTCAAAGCGTATGTTGGTCTCGAAAACTCGTTTCTCACTTTCGGCTCCAAGTGCAAGGATCTGTTTCCGCATGGAATCAAGATCTTTTAAATAAAATTTTACTTCGATTTCCAAGTGATTAGTCAGATGCGTCATTTATTTATTTCCTTTTTCCATGCAAAACTCGCATAGAGGGGATAATGATCGGAGGGATAAATTTTCTCCAAGGTTTCATGAATGATCATACTCTCTTTTTTAATTATTTTGCCCCGGTAAAGAATCCAGTCAATATGTTTTCCGTTTATATCGCCGGTAAATCCATGATGTGTGCCCGGAAAAGGTTCCTTGAAAGCATTATTAAAGCAATTTTCATTTTTACCTGATTTTCTGTTTTCCCCTGTGAATATCAGGTAACAGGGGCAGGATGGATCGGCATTAAAATCGCCGACCAAAAGCGCAGGTAAATCAGACGGCAGAATCAAAAGCCTGTTCATTATTATTTTTGCACTCTCTGTTTGTACGGAAGCAGAAAAATCAAAATGGGTGTTGATGCATATCAACTTTCGGTCTTTTTTTTCGAATATTCCAATGGTGCACTGCCTTGGCCAGCGGCTTTCAGGGAAACGGCTTGGTATGTCGGGAGTCGAACTCAGGAAGAAATGGTCGCGGAAAATACATTTCCAGATGTTTTTGTAAAATATTATATTATTTTGCCAAAAGGAGGGCGCGGGAGCCCTCTTTCCGATAAAGCTATAGTTTTTTAAAATATCATTAATAAAATCTACCTGAAAGTCATTTACTTCCTGCAAAGCGATAAAATCTGCATTGTATTTTTTAAAAAAAGATGGGAAAATTTCTTTTCTGAAACGCCAGCTGTTAGGACCGTCATCAGCCAGTCCAAAACGGAGATTGAGTGTCAGGATTGAAAACATATTATTTGCTTCTTTTAAAATATTCGGATTATAGCGGATTATTGCAGAGATTCTGCTTAGGTACGGGGACGAAATAACTTCCCCAACCATAAGATGTCCAAAAAATACAAAATTTTTGATGCTCGCAGGGGCGGTTCCCTGTGGCTGCCCTGCATTGTATGATCAATTTGTAATCAATCGGGCAGCCACAGGGAACCGCCCCTGCTATTTTGCGCTAATATGCATCACGGCTTCAGGTGATCCATACTTTCAACCTCGCTTTCAGGCTCTGCCCGGGAACGAGAAAAGGAATTTTTTGGAGCTACCTTCTTTGCAAAAAAAATAGCTGAGTTGAATTTTAAATATTGACTATACGATATATAAGTTTAAAAATTGATTTTTTAAAAGGGTCTATTGATATTATATAGCTTTTTATAAAAGAAAAATCCAGATATAAAAAAAACAGCTTTTCATCTGTGTTGAAAAGCTGTTTTTGGGTAGGGCATCACTGCCTTTATGCTTTAAACTGTTTTTATCTTTTTGCCAATTCATTCCCTTTTTGAATCAAAGATTCAAAAAGGGAAGCATTCACTGCTTTCAGATAAGGGATAATGAATGTAGAAATTATGAATAAAAATTTTTCTGATAAACAGACAAATCTGACCTTCCCGGATATAAATCTGGCAAGACAGTTATTCGGCGAACATAACAGTCATCTTAAAATAATTGAAGCTTCGGTCGGAGTGAGGATTTACGCAAGGGGGACTACTTTGTTTATCCAGGGGGATGATATCGGGAAAACCCTTGTAAAAAACATACTCAATCAGCTTTATGGTTTGTTAAAAGACGGATATCCGGTTTATGCAAATGACATTGATTATGCAGTTAAACTTTTAAGTGGTGATGATCGTATTAAGCTGAAAAATTTTTTTTTGGATACTGTTTATATTACATCAAAGAAAAATTCCATAACACCCAAAAACCGTTCACAAAAAGAATATATTGATGCGATACGAAATTTTGATATTGTATTTGGAATCGGCCCTGCTGGAACCGGCAAGACTTATCTGGCGATGGCAATGGCTGTCTCTGCTCTTTCACAAGGTACTGCAAACCGTATAATTCTTACCCGTCCTGCAGTGGAGGCTGGTGAAGCCTTGGGATTTTTGCCCGGAGATTTAACGGAAAAGGTTGATCCTTATTTAAGACCTTTGTATGATGCTCTACACGATTTGATGCATTTTGAAAAGTTTTCAAATATGATGAATCAGGGTGTTATCGAAGTCGCTCCCCTCGCTTTTATGCGAGGCCGAACCTTAAACGACTCTTTCATTGTTTTGGATGAAGCGCAAAACACCACTTCAGAGCAGATGAAAATGTTTTTAACCCGTATAGGATTTAGTTCCAAGGCTGTTATTACTGGTGATATAACCCAGATCGATCTTCCGGCAGACAGGTCTTCAGGATTAATTGAAGCAAAGAATATTTTGCGGGATGTCGAGGGGATAAAGTTTGTCTTTTTTTCTGAAAAAGATGTGGTAAGACACAGATTGGTTCAGGAAATTATCAAGGCTTATGAAAAACATGAGACAGACAGGGGAAAATAACGAAAGCCGTTAAATATCACACCTTTCGCTAAATTTAGAGGTATAATTTAATAATATAAGAATTCTCACTTTTTTCTTAATAAATTCAACATGATATAATAGATGGGTAAAAAGTGCCTAAACTCATAGGCACTTTAGACACTTTAAGTGCTTTAGGTACTTTATTAGAACCTGATATTGCTAATGAATATCAAAAAAAACAAGGAATCAGTCACAAGATTTTTAGGCCGGAATAATTTAATTTGCTGGGCTATTCTGGTGGGTATTACAATTATATTTTGTATCATCCTTTATCCGGGTCTTGTTGTTACGAATCGTTCTTATGGGTTGGGGGATGTCGCAGATAGAGACATCAAAGCGCCCAGGGATTTTTTTGTTGAAGATGTTGATGCAACTGCAACAAAACGACAGCAGGCCGCTGAAGAAGTATTAACGGTTTATGATTATGATTCAATGCTTTCAACTAGATTATTCCTTCGGGTAAGAAGGGCCTTTGCTGATCTTCGAGCTGTTATCGAATCCGAAAGACAAAGCAGAAAAGATAAAAAAAGGGCAGCGGATTCAAATTCAAATGGAGATGAGGCAGCATCTGTACATGACAGAATCTGGGAAATGAAAAAATACTTTGAAGATCAGATTGATATTAAAGTCAGCAATGGTGCATATGAAATTCTTGAAAAGGAAAATTTTTCAAAAGAGATCGCAAATATTATCATTGTTATCTTAGAGAAAATTTTGAACAACGGAACTGTTGCAAATAAGGAGATTCTGCTTAGAGAAGAGGGTCGGGGAATAATATTTAAAAATGTTGAAACAAAAACAGAAAAAATTGTTTATAATTTAAAGAGATTTTATGGCCTTGATCAGGCCAAGACCATGGTGAGGATTGTTTCTGATCCGTTTTTGAAAGAGATCGACTACTCGTTAAGGAACTTAATAGTAGATTTTTCACAGTTACTCATCCAGCCCAATATCACAATAAATAGAAGTGAGACTGAACAGCGGAGAAAAAATGCTGCTGCCGGAGTCAAGCCGATTCTTTACAAGGTGAAAGCAGGAGAGATGCTGCTGCGGGAAGGGGAAAGGGTTACAAATGCACAGCTCATAAAGCTGAAAGCGCTGCAGGATCTCGTGGCACATAAGCAGATTATGGCCAGCAGTATCGGTGCGGCAATGCTGATTATTTTCTTGCTGACAACGATCTATCTTTTAAGCTCAAATAATAACGGACAGATTTCCCATAGTCATAACAAGAATGTGCTGTTTGTCGCTTCTGTCCTGGTAACTTTTTTTATAATTGCCAAAATATCCGGAATACTTTCTGAAACACTTATACAGCATACAATTTTTAAAATATCTGTGTCATCTGTATTTTTTGCCATTCCTCTATCTGCAGGAACTATGACTGTCTGTATCTTTATGGGCATGAATGTTGCTTTTGCTTTTACTGTGGTTATTGCGACATGTATTGCACTTATTTTCCAAAACAGGTTTGAGTTTTTTATTTATTTTCTGATAAGCGGCTTAATGGCCGGATACTGGGTTCAAAACTGCAGAGAGCGTAAAGTATTTATAAAGGCAGGCGTTAAATTAGGCCTGCTCAATATTCTGCTGGCATCTGCTATAAATATTTATACGATGAACTTTTTTGATTTTAAATTGTTATGGGACTGGATTTTTGCATTTTCAGGAGGCATCGGCGCAGGGATCGTTACAGCCGGCATCGTCCCTCTTATAGAAATCACCTTTGGCTATACAACGGATATTTCACTTCTTGAACTTGCAAATCTTGACAAGCCGATTCTTCGCAGACTAATGCTTGAAGCTCCGGGTACTTATCACCATTCAGTTCTTGTGGGAACATTGGTTGAAGCTGCGGCATCTGAAATAGGTGCCAATCCTCTTTTAGCAAAGGTTTGCGGGTATTACCACGATATCGGCAAGATAAAAAAACCGCTTTATTTTGTTGAAAACCAGGTGAACGGTAAAAATATTCATGATAAGTTAGCGCCCTCAATGTCAAGCCTTATTCTGACCGCCCACATAAAAACAGGTGTTGAAATAGCAAAGGAGAACAGATTAGGCCGGACCATAATCGATACAATCATCCAGCATCATGGGACAAGCCTGATTACCTATTTTTATGAAAAAGCTAAACAGATCAGAGGCGAAGGTTCAGTAGATATAAGTGATTTCAGATATCCGGGACCTATTCCACAAACCCGGGAAGCTGGATTGGTAATGCTTGCAGATGTTGTCGAGGCAGCATCGAGGACTCTTGAAAACCCAACACCGTCCAGGATCCAGGGGCTTGTGCAGGAGCTTATAAACAAGATTTTTTCAGATGGTCAGCTTGATAACTGTGAGCTCACTTTAAAAGATCTGCATAAGATCGCCAAAAGTTTTAATAAGATATTAAATGGAATACACCATCATCGGATTGAATATCCGGAAAAACTTACTCTGGTTAATGGAAAGGCAAAAGATGGGAATTCTGGTAAACAACAGTCAAAACAGATGCAAGATGGATTTGGAAGCAATAAGGCAAAAGGGACAGGTCATCTTAAAAGGCTTGGACTTTCCTGATGGAGAGCTTTCAATACTGATTGTAGATGATAACCGGATAGCGGAACTGAACAGAGAATATCTCAAAAGAGAAGGGCCGACAAATGTAATCGCTTTTTCCATGATGGACGGTCCGTTTTCGGATTTAACCCCCAATCTTCTTGGGGATGTTGTAATATCTGTTGAAACCGCCGTGCGGGAAGGAAATAGAGCCGGAATAGGTCTGGAAGAACGTTTTATGCAGCTTCTGATACACGGCATTCTTCATATTTTTGGCTATGATCATGAAAAATCTGAAAAAGAAGCCGAGGAGATGGAAAAAAAGAGTGTTGAACTTTTGAAATTGATTGGTTTACAGGAAAATTCATGTGGAGGTGTATAGATGGCGGGATTAGCTGTAAATGTTGATCATGTTGCTACATTAAGAGAGGCGAGAAAGGTCTTTTATCCTGACCCTGTAGCGGCAGCGGTGCTTGTTGAACTGGCTGGTGCAGATGGTGTTGTGGTTCATCTGCGGGGGGATAGACGTCACATTCAGGATCGTGATCTTAGAATTTTGCGTGAGGTTGTCCAGACAAAACTTATCCTGGAAATGGCTTCAAACCTTGATATGGTAGGAATTGCTCTTGATATTCAGCCCGATTTGGTGACTCTGGTGCCCGAAGGCCGGGATGAATTGACAACTGAAGGAGGATTGGATCTTGTTTTGCAGAAAAATGTTGTTTCTGAAGCGATAGCTGCTTTGAAGAACAGCAATATTCCTGTATCTATTTTTATAGATCCTGATCCTGATCAGATAAAGCTGGCCCATCAGCTAAATGCTGAAATGATTGAGATACATACCGGGACATTTTGTGAAGCTAATACATCCGTAAAAAGAGAACAGGCCTTTGCGGAAATAGTCAATGCTGCAAAACTTGCACACAAACTGAAATTAGGGGTAAATGCGGGTCATGGTCTCTGTTACAAAACAATAAAAATGTTTGCAGGTCTTGATGAAATAGATGAATTTAGTATCGGTCACAGTATTGTATCAAGAGCTGTTCTTGTGGGTATGAAACAGGCCGTTGAAGAGATGTTGGCATTAATAAAAGAACTTTGACTCCCTGTTTTTGACCGTCATTGAGTTATGAATTGTGAGTTTTTCGATATAAAAAATGGAGATACCGCTGCAGGCTCCAAAATAATGATCAGCAGACGGATTTGGATATTAACCGATTCTTCTGAAAAGACCCGTGAGCTGGGAGAAAAAATCGGCTTACAGCTCACAGGTGGAACCGTCCTGGCTTTAATAGGCGCCCTTGGGAGCGGAAAAACCTGTTTTGTCCAGGGTTTGGCTAAAGGACTCGAGGTTCCTGAAGATTATTATATAACCAGTCCCACCTATACCTTGATAAATGAATATCCTGGACGGCATTCGCTGTTTCATGCAGATCTTTATCGCATAGAGGGTTGTATCAATTATGATGAAACCGGACTTGATGAAATCATTTGCGGAGACGGCGTGGTTGCTCTGGAATGGGCGGACAGGCTCGATGAAGACCTTTTAACCGAGCATATAACCATATATTTTGAAATCTTGGATGATAATTTACGAAGAATCACCATAACAGCCCATGGGGTTAAAATGATAAATATTGTCAGCAAGCTTGAAAGTCAAATAGAAAGGGAAAAATGAGTTTAATTGTTCAAAAATTCGGCGGTACGTCAGTGGCTGATATCGCCCGAATACGTAATGTTGCCGAGAGAGTTGCAAAGACTTATGACAAAGGCAATGATCTGGTTGTTATTCTTTCCGCCATGGCCGGTGTTACTGATAGTATTATTGAGATGGCGAAGAAGGTTACTGATTTGCCGGATAAACGTGAACTCGATGTCCTGCTGGCTACGGGGGAACAGACAACAGCAGCGCTTTTAGCCATGACTTTAAAAACAATGAAATACCCGGCTGTTTCTCTGTTAGGCTTTCAAGCGGAAGTTGTTACAAATCGTGATTTTGGAAATGCCAGGATCCTGGAAATAGGAGCCGGCCGGATAAAGGAGTTTATTGCAAAGCATAATATCATAGTAATGGCAGGATTTCAGGGATGTGACGCCGAGGGAAATATTACTACCCTTGGAAGGGGCGGTTCAGACACATCTGCAGTGGCAATCGCATCTGCGCTCAATGCGGATGTTTGCGAAATATATACTGATGTAAAGGGAATATATACCGCGGATCCCAGAATTTGCAAAAAAGCAAGAAAACTAAGTACAATCTCCTATGATGAAATGCTTGAAATGGCAAGTATAGGCGCCAAGGTGCTGCAGATTCGTTCGGTTGAATTTGCAAAAAAATATAATATTCCCGTTCATGTCAGGTCATCGTTTAGTGTGGAGGAAGGTACTATGGTTGTTGATGAAGATTCCGGGATGGAACGGCTTGTCGTATCCGGTGTAACCTGTCACAAGGATAATGCAAGAATAACCTTGAAAAAAGTTTCCGATCAGCCGGGGATTGCGGCAAAGATCTTTAAACCTGTTGCAGATGCGGGTATTCTGGTTGATATGATTATTCAAAATACCCGTGCCGGAGGGCAGACAGATTTAACATTTACTGTCTCACAGGCTGATTATGAAAAAACATTGGAAATAGAAAAAGAAGTAGCCAAAGAAATCGGAGCTGAAGATGTCTTTGGGGATAAAAATATTGCCAAGGTATCTGTAACCGGTGTTGGAATGAGGAGTCATTCGGGTGTGGCGTCAAAAATGTTTTCCACGCTGGCCAAAGAAAATATAAATATTATGTTGATCAGTACTTCGGAAATCAGAATATCCTGTATTGTGGCGGAAAAATATGCAGAGTTGGCGGTTCGTGTACTGCACAGGGCATTTGGACTGGATAAAAAATGAAGAGGATAGCGCTTGAGCCTGACTTCGTGCAAAATTTTAGTCTTGCACAAAGATTGGGTGAAAAGGGTATTTTGTAAAGGTTTTGAGAGGGCAGTGCTTTTTTATGAAAAGATTTAATGCCGATCAGTTGATATTTGCCCTTGTATTGGCAGCGGTCATTCTTGG
>CAZRLQ010000015.1:0-17153 GCA_964600725.1 uncultured Desulfobacterales bacterium | reverse complement strand
GCACTCGTAAAAAGTCCCAACATTTTATTTTGACCACAGCATATAGCTACTCGATTTGTTCACTGATCAATATGTTGTGACAAAAAATTGATTTTTCAACTTTTTACGAAACTATCAATGTTCGATGTTCAGAAATGTCCTTCCAGAGTTTAATTGCCATTCAGGAACTTAGCAGTTATGGGTAATGGGGCAGCCCTAACCATTGGAATCTAAGTGCTGATAGCTGTTCATCATGTAATCCGTGATGAACCTGTTTTTTTAAAACCCGCTGGAAAAAATGAAGCTTTCAAATTTAATAAAATCTATCAAACCGATAAGTATAAACGGCATAAAAAATATTTGTTCGGATGCTTTTGCAGGAAGTAATAAATTTTTTGAACCGGACATTGAAATAAACTCTATTCACTACAGGGCTCAGGATGTTAAACCGGATGGACTCTTTGTTGCTGTTCAAGGCATTTCAGCAGACGGCCATGATTTTATTGATGAAGCAGTGGCAAGGGGTGCAGCCGCAATAATTACACAAAAGCCATTTAAAAAAGAGTCGGTTATCATTGAAGTTAAAAACAGTCGAAAAGCACTTAGCTTGGTTTCCAGCCAATTTTTCGGAAATCCTTCCGGCAAACTTTTTATAATCGGAATAACCGGTACAAATGCTAAAACAACAAATACCTATCTGATCGAAAGCATACTTTTAAAAGCCGGTTTTAAGGTTGGAGTCATCGGAAGTATAAACTGCCGTTATTGTGGCATGTCATTTAACAATCCCATGACGACACCTGAATCGTATGATCTGCAAAAGATATTGGCCGAAATGCTGCAAGCCGGGATTACCCATGTTGTCATGGAAGTTTCGTCACATGCCATTGATCTTTTCCGCATAGAAAATTGCTGGCTGGACGTCGGCCTGTTTACCAATTTCAGTCAGGATCATCTTGATTATCATAAAGATATGGATTCTTACTGGTCTTGTAAAAAAAGATTCTTTACAGATCATTTAAATTGCGGTCCTTCCAGAAAACAGAGCAAAATAATTATAAATTGTAATAATGCAAAGGGGAAAGAGCTATTAAATTCACTTTTGAAAAATGGTCAAAAAAATTTCATATTATCAACCGGTTATACAGATGAAAATATGGTATATCTTCAGAAATTCAAGTATAGTTTTTCCGGGACAACGGGGAGAATTTCAACACCTTCCGGCAGCTTTGATTTTGAATCGTCTCTTGTGGGAAAGCATAACATGGAAAATATTCTTTGCGCTGCCGGGGCCGGAATAGCTCTAAATCTTTCTACAGATATCATTAAAGAAGGAATTAAAAAGGTCTCTTCTGTGCCTGGTCGTCTGGAACCTGTGGCAAATGATACGGGAAGGTTTATATATGTAGATTATGCACATACCCCGGGCGCCCTTGAAACCGTGCTTTCTTCTTTAAGATTGCTGACAACCGGCAGAATTATCTGTGTGTTTGGATGCGGCGGCAACAGGGATAGAGATAAGCGGCCCATGATGGGAGAGATAGCTGCAAGACTTTCCGACCTTTCAATTATTACATCCGACAATCCACGAACGGAAGACCCGATAAAAATTATCGGTCATATACTTGCTGGAGTCAAAAAGATATTATCCTGCGAATATACAGAGTCTGAGCTTAAAACCGGTTTCAGTAAAAAAGGGTATATTGTTGAGCCGGAGAGAAAAAGCGCCATACTAATGGGTATTGCCGCATCACAAAAAGGAGATGCCGTACTGATAGCAGGTAAGGGTCATGAATCGTATCAAATTATAGGGGAAAACAGCATTCCCTTTGATGACAGGAAAGAGGCAAAAATAGCTCTTTCATTTGAAAATAGAAAAAGTTGAGATGCTATTGGGATTATCAGATTTTACAAAGACGATCATGCTTTGAAACGCTCAGCTTAGATATAATGAATATCGTACAACAGACAATAAAAAACAACCGGCCCAAAATTTCATGGAAAGCCGCTGAGATCCTTGGAGCAACAAAAGGGATCCTTTTATCAGGGGAAATAGACCGTTTTTTTTTAGATATTTCAATTGATTCCCGCAACATATCTGCTGGTGATTTTTTTGTTGCAATTAAAGGCGCTGTTCATGACGGTCATAATTTTGCCGACGATCTGATAAAAAATGGAATTTCCGGTGTTCTAATCAACAAAAATAATATTAAGTGTCTGCCCTGTCTTGAATGGGTGAAAAAAGGAATTGTATGTATAGCTGTAGATGATACTATAAAAGCATTGGGAGACCTTGCCGCTTTTAATCGGAAGCGGTCGGAGATTTCAGTTACTGCGATAACGGGATCAAACGGGAAAACAACGACAAGGGAGATGACAAGTTCCATTCTTTCCAGACGTTTTTGCGTTTTGTCGACCAAAGGAAATTTTAATAATGAAATAGGGCTTCCCTTAACACTTTTCAGACTTAAACGTTGTCACAAATGGGCTGTTCTGGAATTAGGCATGAACAGTCCGGGAGAGATCGGAAGGCTTGCAAATATCTGCTCGCCTGATATCGGAGTAATAACAAACATAGGTCCTGCACATCTCGAAGGGCTCGGTTCAATTGAAGCTGTTATGAATGCCAAAGGAGAGCTTTTAGGGGAAATAGAGCCGGTTGGAACAGCAGTCCTTAATGCAGATGATCCATATATAATGCAGCTGGCTAAAAGAACTTCAAAGAATATTTTTTTTTATGGATTGTCTGAAAAGGCGGATGTCAAAGCTGACTCGATAAAAAGAATCGGGCAAAAAATTTCCTTTATTCTGGTTTTACCAGAAGAAAAAATTTCCATCTCCTTTGGGGCTGCCGGTAATTTCATGGTCTCAAATGCACTTGCAGCAGCATCTGTTGGATATCTGCTCGGTTTGCCTGCAGGAGAAATCAAGGCTGGATTGGAAGATTTTAAACCTGTTGAAGGAAGGATGAATATTTTTAAAACCAGCAGAAAAATTCATATTATTGACGACACTTACAATGCAAATCCAGCTTCCATGGAAGCCGCCGTAAAGACCCTTAGTTCGCTGAAAGAAAAGAGCAGGGGAGTTTTTGTGGCTGGAGACATGCTGGAACTTGGAGACTATGCAGAAGCTATGCACAAAAGGATTGGATCTCTAATTGCAGAATATAATGTGTCACGGCTTTATATTACAGGCGAGTTCGCTAAATCTGTTTCCGAAGGTGCTATGGCTGGAGGTATGCATTCAGATGATATATTTATTGGAACTAAAGATGAGATAGTTGGAGATTTAACGTACTGGGTGAGGCCTGACGACTGGATTCTGGTTAAAGGATCAAGGGGGATGGCCATGGGGAAAATAGTCGAGGATTTTAAAAAATGGAGTGACAGTTCATAAAAGAGCCTCTTTAAAAACTTTCATCTTTTGCCAAGTACGGTGTTAGTAAAGACTAAAATTTATGCTTTACCATTTATTATATCCACTACATACGATTTTTTCGCCTTTTAATGTATTCAGGTATATTACATTCCGGACGATTTATGCTGTTCTTACCGCTTTTTTGATCTGTTTTCTCTTGGGACCATGGGTGATAAAAAAAATAGGCAAAATGCAGATCGGACAGTACATAAGAAATGAAGGGCCCAGGACTCATCTCAAAAAGGCAGGAACCCCAACGATGGGCGGCGTTTTAATACTTTTTTCAATTGTCGTATCAACGCTTCTATGGACGGATCTGACAAATTATCATGTATGGATAATACTTTTAGTTACTGTCGGTTCAGGTATGATCGGCTTTATTGATGATTATCTAATGCAGATCAAAAAACAGAGCAAAGGATTAGGGGTTTTAAACAAGTTTTTGATGCAGCTTACAATTGCAATTGCAGCCGGAATTCTTATCTATGCGAATCCTGATTTCAGTACCAATTTGACTGTTCCGGTTTTTAAGAAGTTTTCTCTGGACATTGGCTGGGGATATATTTTTTTTGCGGCTTTTGTCATTGTTGGAACGTCAAATGCCGTCAACTTGACAGACGGCTTGGATGGTCTTGCCACAGGTCCTGTAGTAATAGCTTCGGTTACATATATGATTTTTGCTTATGTATCGGGACATATTAAGATAGCCGATTATCTGCAGATCAATTATGTTGTTGGAAATGGTGAAACAGCTATTTTTTGTGGAATTATGGCAGGGGCTGGTCTTGGGTTTCTCTGGTTCAATACTTACCCTGCAGAAGTTTTTATGGGAGATACCGGTTCCTTGTCTCTTGGAAGTGCAATCGGTGCCGTGGCTGTAATCACAAAGCAGGAAATACTTTTGGTACTGGTTGGCGGACTTTTTGTCATCGAAGCTTTATCGGTTATCTTCCAGGTAGGTTTCTTCAAAGTAACAAACGGACGTAGGATATTTAAAATGGCTCCGATCCATCACCATTTTGAATTAAAAGGCTGGCCGGAACCGAAAGTTATCGTACGATTCTGGATAATTTCAATTATTTTAGCACTAATTTCCATGAGTACGCTGAAGATCAGATAAGGTTATGGTAATAAAGGGTAAAAAATTTTTAGTCGTAGGTCTGGGCGTATCAGGGGCTGCAGCTGCCCGGTTTTTAAAAAAACGAGGCGCATCTGTTACTGTTACTGACAAAGCAAAAGAGGAAGATATCTGTCCGCTCGCGGGGGAAATGCGCAAGATGGGAATAAAACTGGAGTTAGGACGGCATAAAATTGATTCCTTTGAAAACTCTGATGTCATTATAATTAGTCCAGGGGTTTCAGATACCATTGAACCGATAAAAAGAGCGAAAGAAAAGGGAATTAACGTAATTGGTGAAATCGAACTCGCTTCCAGATTTATAAAGGAGCCGGTTGTCGCTATAACCGGCACCAATGGAAAAACAACCACAACCGAACTTTTAGCTGAAATGCTTGAATATTCAGGTTTTAATCTGTTTGTGGGGGGGAATATAGGAAATCCGCTCATTGAATATCTGGATAAAAATAATCGGGCCGAAATTGTCGTGGCCGAAATAAGCAGTTTCCAGCTCGATACCATAAATACTTTCAGACCCAAGGTAGCTGTTTTGTTAAATATTACCGAAGATCATCTTGACCGGTATCCGGATTTTGAAGCATATGCACAAGCCAAGGCAAAAATATTCAAAAACCAGCAAAACGAAGACATAGCTGTTTTAAATGGTGCGGACAGGTTTATACGTTTAATGACAGAAAACATTAAAAGCCAAAAATGTTTTTTTAATTTTCATAATGCAAATGAAAAAGGTGCTGCCATAACCGGTGAAAATCTTGTTGTTGATATTTCTGGAGGGCAAAAATATTTTTTTGATCTTTCCTCTATTAATCTTTTTGGCGGACATAATATGGAAAATATTGCTGCGGCATGTTTGGGAGCTCTTGCTGCAGGAGGCACAATTGGAGGAATTGAAAAGGCTCTGAGGAATTTTAAAGGACTTTCCCATCGTCTTGAATATATAACGTCCATAAATAACGTAAAATATTTTAACGACTCAAAAGCGACCAATGTTGATGCGGTATCAAAGGCCATTGAATCTTTCAGCAGACCGATAATCCTTATTATGGGAGGACGCTGCAAAGGAGGTAATTATGATATTTTGGGGGATCAGATCCGCAGGAATATAAAAAAGCTGATACTTATTGGAGAGGCCGGGGAAACCATAAAGTCAGCTCTGCAGCATAAATGCAAAGGGGGTATTAAATCCGCAGATACAATGGAAGAAGCTGTTTTTTTTGCCAACCAAGCAGCCTCACCTGGAGATATTGTTTTATTATCTCCGGCTTGTTCCAGTTTTGACATGTACCGAAGCTATGCGGAAAGAGGAGAAATATTCTGTAAGGCAGTTGCCATACTAAGGGAGACCGATGACCGGCAAAAAAGATAATACCAATCCGACTCTTAAGCGCCATACTGATTACGATTTCATACTTATGGTTTCCGTTCTTTTTTTGGTTGGAATCGGAATTATCATGGTTTACAGCGCCAGTTCCGCACTGGCAATAAAAAAGTTTGGCAATGATTCCTATTTTTTAAAAAAACAGTCTATTTTAGCGCTTTTGGGCTTTGGAGCCATGATGATCTGCAGCCTTATTCCGTACAGGGTTTTTAGCTTATTGGCATATCCTCTTTTGATCTCTTCACTTGTTTTGCTTATAGCAACTCAAGTTACCGGGTTTGGATATTCTGCAGGCGGATCATTAAGATGGCTGCAGATTGGAAACTTGACATTTCAGCCTTCTGAATTTGCCCGCTTTGCCATGGTTATTTATTTAGCTTACTCCATGAGCAAAAAAAAAGAAAACTTAAAAGAGTTTAATATCGGCTTCTTGCCGCATATTCTGGTATTAAGTATTTTTATCTTTCTTATTTTAATAGAGCCCGATTTTGGCTCCGTGGTGATTTTAGCGGCAATAACCTGGATAATGCTCTTTGTGGGAGGCGTACCTCTTTTGCATCTTTCATCAGCACTGGTCGTTGTTCTGCCATTCTTTTACATATTTTTGGTCAATTCTGAGTACAGGATCAAACGCTTGATCGGTTTTATGTCTCCTTGGGAATGTTCCTCAGCGGAAGGCTACCAGATTACCCACTCACTTATGGCTTTTGGTACAGGTGGAATATGGGGAACAGGAATAGGAAACGGATATCAAAAACTTTTTTATCTTCCGGAGCCGCATACTGATTTTATTTTTTCAGTTATCGGCGAAGAGTTGGGGCTCTGGGGCATTTTGCTCATTCTTGGACTTTATATGGTTATATTGTGGCGGGGAGTCTCTATCGCCAAAAACGCAAAGGATCATTTTGGATCTTTTGCAGCCATTGGACTTACAATTATGGTCTCACTTCAGGTCTGTGTAAATATGGGGGTTGCCCTGGGACTTTTACCGACAAAAGGGCTGACACTTCCCTTTCTCAGCTATGGAGGAACATCTCTTTTGTTTAACATGGCTTCCATAGGAATTTTGTTAAATATCGGCACCTTTAAGTCAAGAGGAAAACAGAGGCGATTGAAATAATTCACGGTTGGAAGGCTCAGCCGTCGGCTGAAGTAAAATAAAACATTTTGGGGAAGATACGCTCAAAAAAATTGAAAAAAAAATCGTGTGCGCTGCGCATTGTAATTGCAGGAGGCGGCACAGGCGGACATCTCTTCCCCGGGATTGCAATTGCGGAAACTTTTAAGTCTAAAAATCCGGAAACGAAAGTCCTTTTTATCAGCACAGGAAATCAATTTGAAATCTCTGCCTTAAAGAGAACATCTTTTGAACTGAAAAAAATTGCAGTTGAAGGGATAAAAGGCCGCGGATTAAGAAACATGGCAAGATCCCTATCGGAAATTCCATATGCAATATTTGAATCTGTGCGGATTCTTAAAAGCTTTAAACCGGATCTGGTAATCGGAGTCGGCAGCTATTCCTCAGGACCGGTGGCAATAGGGGCCTGGCTTATGGGGTGTAAGATCGTTTTGCATGAACAGAACATTTTGCCGGGAACAACGAACCGTATTTTGTCCCATTTTGCCGACAGGATATATGTTTCATTTAAAAACAGCTTTTCGAAATCCGCTTCCGGCAAAGTTCTTGTCGCTGGAAATCCTGTAAGACAGAAGTTTTTAAAATATTTAGGCAAATCAGATGCTGCAGGCAGTTTCGATTTAAAATCCAAAAGACCCTTTGTGGTTCTGATCGCAGGAGGAAGCCAGGGAGCGCAAAGCATTAATCTGGCTGTTATGGATGCTCTGGCGCATATCAAAGATAAGGATAATCTTTTTTTTGTGCACCAGACAGGGCATAATTATGAAAAAGAAGTTAAAAAAATATATATTAAAAATGGTGTCTTAAGCTGTGTAAAACCTTTTTTTTACGATATGGAAAAACAGTACGCTGCGGCTGATCTGGTAATATGCAGGGCAGGTGCGACAACAATAGCGGAAGTTACAGCTCTTGGCAAGGGAGCGATCTTTATTCCGTATCCATTTGCAGCAGATAACCATCAGGTTTTAAACGCAAAAGCATTAGTCGATGCAGATGCCGCGGAAATGATCCTTCAAAAAGATCTGTCAGGCAAACAGCTTGCCGACAGGATTGAGTATTACTCATCAAACCGTAAAGCTCTTTTGCTCATGGCATTCAATGCAAAGAGCTTCGGCAGACCGGACGCTTCAAAAATTATTGTTGACGACTGCTGTCAGCTGTTACATCGAGGCTGATGGATAACAAATAATGTATCAAAGAAAATATCATATTCATTTTGTCGGGATAGGCGGTATAGGGATGAGCGGAATTGCCGAACTCCTTTTAAATCTTGGTTACAAGGTATCTGGATCAGATATAAAGTCTTCAAGCTCAACAAAACGGCTGGAGAATCTTGGCGGAATCATTTTTAAAGGGCATTCTGAATCGCAGATAAAAGGTGCGGATGTTGTTGTCACATCATCTGCCGTTGGTCTGGATAACCCTGAAGTTATCGCAGCTGTAAAAGCATCAATTCCCGTAATACCAAGAGCTGAAATGCTTGCCGAGCTAATGCGCTTAAAATACAGCATAGCGGTTGCTGGCGCTCACGGGAAAACATCTACCACCTCGATCATTGCTTCTGTCCTGGGTAAAGGCGGGTTTGATCCGACAGTTGTCATAGGTGGAAAACTAAGAAGCATAAACACCAATGCCTTTCTTGGACAAGGGGATTTTATTGTAGCAGAAGCAGATGAAAGCGACGGTTCTTTTTTGAAATTTTCTCCAACAATGGCTGTTGTAACCAATATCGACAGGGAACATCTTGATTATTACAAAGATCTGGACGCTATAAAAGAAGTTTTTTTAAATTTTTTGGATCGAATTCCTTTTTACGGGCTGGCGATTCTATGTCTGGATAATGAACCTTTGCAGGATCTTATTCCCAAAATAAAAAAACGGTATGCCACATACGGACTGAATGCCCAGGCTGATTACCAGGCAAAGGAGGTTGTATGCAAAGGTTTTAAAAGCAGATTCAGTATGTATCGTCATGGAAACAGGCTTGGAGAAATTAATTTAAATCTTCCGGGCTTGCATAATGTATACAACTCCCTGGCAAGTATTGCAGTAGGACTTGAGCTCGATATTCCTTTTCATATTATCAAAAGCTCCCTTGAAACAATTGAGGGGGTCGAGCGACGGTTGGAAATTAAAGGAGAAACAGCCGGTGTTACATTTGTGGATGACTATGGACATCACCCTACAGAGATAAAAACAACCCTTGCAACAGTAAAAAAAATCTGGCCGGACCGAAGGGTTGTTGTTCTGTTTCAACCGCACCGGTACACTAGAACCATCGCACTATTCGATGATTTCACCCGTGCATTTTACCAGTCGGATCTGGTTTTGGTTCTTCCGGTGTATTCTGCTGGTGAAAAAATGATCGATGGAGCTGATTCCATATCCCTGAGCAATGGAATAAGAGAACATGGCCACAAAGATGTCGCTTATATAAAAGGGCATAAAGAAGCGGTATCCTGTTTAAATGAAATATTAAAAGAAGGGGATATTCTGCTTACATTAGGAGCCGGAGATGTATGGAAGGCTGGAGAAACGGCTTTATTGGAAAGAATGGAAAAAAGTATGCCAAGAGATAAGTCTGGTGAGTTATGAGTAGTGAGTCAGGAATTCAATAACTCATAACCCAATACTGAATATTCCAATGGTTATTGATAACGATTCAATGAAATGGCTGAAAACCCTTTCAGACTGCGATGTCAAATTTGACGAACCCATGTCCTTACATACAGGTTTTCGGGTTGGAGGACCGGCAGAAGTATTGGTTTGTCCCAAAAGCTGTGAAAATTTGGTAAAGCTTGTCAGATGGGCTCGGCAAAGAGAAATTTCATACCTTGTAATTGGCAGGGGGACCAATCTTCTGGTTAAGGAGACCGGTATCAGCGGAATTGTAATAAAGCTCGCAGGAAACTTTGCAAAAATATCAGAAGTAAAAACAGAGCAGCATGGGGTTATTGTAACAGCTCTGGCTGGGACGGGGCTCCAGAATCTTTGCGTGTTTGCCAATAGAAGGGGATATGGAGGAATGAACTTTGCCCTCGGAATTCCGGGCAGTGTCGGCGGAGGCATTACAATGAATGCAGGCACATCCTACGGTTCAATGGAAACTGTTCTTGAATCTGTAAAGATTTTGCTGCCGACAGGAGAAACAGAAAAGATAAAAAAAGAAAAACTGGTGTTTAATTACAGAAAATTTTCATGGAACATAGAAGAAAATGATTTTCTTTATAAAGATGCAGTTATCTTAGAAGGCAGTTTTTGCCTTCAGGCTTCAGATCCGGAAAAACTGAAAAAAGAGGCAAGAGAAATCATGAAAACTCGAAAAAAAAAAGAACCGGTATCTTTTCCAAATGCAGGATGTTTTTTTAAAAATCCAGCGCCGGACAGACCGGCAGGAAAGCTTATTGAATTGGCGGGACTCAAGGGGGAAAAGGTCGGTGGTGCGGAAATCTCAACAAAACACGCCAATTTTTTTATAAATAGAAACAGAGCATCTGCTGCTGATATTCTTAAGTTGATGGAAATAGCCAGGCGCAGTGTTTTAAAAAAGTTTAATCTGGAATTGGAACCAGAGGTTAAAATTGTTGGCAAATAAACAGAGACGGAAAAATCATTTTCGGAAAGACATTGCAAAAAAGAGGGTCAAAACAGTTCAATTTTTCGTTTTTTGTTTAAAAACAGCAGCCTGTTTGATTGCTGTAACTCTTATAAGCCTCATTCTGATCTTTTGTCACGACTGTTTCACGCAATCTGATTGTTTCAGTGCAAAACATATTGAAATAACCGGCCAGCACAGACTTTTATCAAAGCAGATTATAAAAACAGCACAAATTAAGCCTGAAATAAATATTCTTTCAATAAATCTTCTGCTGGCAAGAAAAAGGCTGATCGCTCATCCGTGGATAAAAGAAGCGGAGATACAAAGAGAATTGCCAAACAGAATCAGCATAAAAATTACAGAGCATAAACCCTTTGCGGTTGTAGATATCGGCCGCAGATTTCTTGTAAATGAACAGGGAGAAATTTTTAAGGAAATAAAGAATTCAGATCCTAAAAATTTGCCAATTATCAGCGGACTGCAATTTTCCGACATAAGTCTTTGCAGCATGGATCAGAGTACACCTTTTAATGCGGCAATAAAAGCTTTAAAGCTTAAAAAAAAGAACAAATTTTCTCTTTTAAACTGGAAGGAGCAAAAAATTTATGCAGATAGAGAAATGGGTATCACGCTTTCAGGATTTGACAGAGTCAAAGCAGTTAAGCTCGGTTATGACAATTATTCAAATAAATATGATAGATTAAAAAGAGTGCTTTATCAACTGGAAAGGCGATACGGTTTTTCAAAAATCGATATGATCGATATGAGAAATTTAAATCGTATAGTTGTAAGACTTGAAAAAATTGAGCCACCAACCGCTGAAAGTCATAAGGAGGTTTAAAGTGCAGGGACATGAAGAGATTATTGTAGGCCTTGACATTGGCACTACTAAAATTTGTGCGGTGGTTGGTGAAATATCGGGTGGTAAAATTAATATTATCGGTATCGGAACCTATCCTTCAATCGGGCTTAGAAAAGGGGTGGTTGTAAATATTGAATCAACAGTGGAATCGATTAAAAAAGCAGTCGAAGAAGCTGAACTCATGGCTGGTTGTGAGATTTCATCTGTATATGCAGGAATAGCAGGCGGCCATATAACAGGGTTTAACAGCCGCGGAATCATTGCAATAAAAGGAGAGGAAATTACGCAAACTGATGTGGACAGAGTAATTGATGCAGCACGTGCTGTAGCTATACCAATGGACAGAGAAGTCATACATGTTCTTCCCCAGGAATTTATCGTAGATGAGCAGACAAATATTCAGAATCCAGTCGGCATGGCCGGCGTACGTCTTGAAGCTAAAATTCATATCGTAACCGGAGCTGTAACGTCTGCACATAACATTGTTAAATGCGCAAATCAATCCGGTCTTGACGTATGCGACATCGTGCTGGAATCACTTGCTTCCGGTGAAGCCGTCCTTACTGAAGAGGAAAAAGAACTCGGCACCGTACTTCTTGATCTGGGAGGTGGAACCACTGATCTTGCAATTTTTTCAGGGAAAAATATCAAGCATACATTTGTACTTGCCCTGGGAGGAAATAACTTGACAAATGATATTGCAATAGGACTTCGTGCACCACTTGCAGAAATGGAAAAAATCAAGATAAGATACGGCACCTGTTTTTCACAAAATATCAGCGGTGAAGAGACCATAGAAGTACCCTGCATGAGTGGACGAAAATCCAGAAAATTGCCAAGACAGATACTTGGCGAGATTCTGGAGCCCCGCATGGAAGAGATGTTTACCTTGATTAGCCGGGAAATTTATCGGGCTGGAATGGAAAATCTGATTACTTCAGGGGTCGTTTTAACAGGGGGATCATCCCTTTTAGATGGAGTAACAGATATCGCTGAATCAGTTTTCAGCCTTCCGGTGCGACTCGGCAGACCCAAGGGGATAGGCGGACTCGTCGATGTGGTAAACAATCCCATGTATGCTACAGGTGTCGGACTTGTCATCTATGGAGCAAAAAATTCTGATAAAAAGAAATTCAGGATTCGTGACAAAAATATTTTCAACCGGATTATTTCGAGGATGAAAAGGTGGTTTAAGGATGTAATCTAACAGACTTTAAATAAAATATTGTAATATATAAGGAGGCTGGAAATGGAATTTACCTATGTAGAGTCTGAAAAAACAGCAAAAATTAAAGTTATTGGTGTCGGCGGGGCAGGCGGAAACGCCATCAACAATATGATAGACTCCAATCTCCAGGGCGTAAAATTTATTACGGCAAATACAGATGCACAGGCCCTTGAAATTTCCAGAGCGCCAGTAAAGATTCAAATCGGTGAAAAACTTACAGAGGGGCTTGGCGCCGGTGCCAATCCACAAGTCGGACGTGAAGCAGCTCTTGAAAGTTCCGAAGCGATTAAAAATGCTCTTGAGGACAGCCACATGGTGTTTATTACTGCCGGATTCGGGGGCGGGACCGGAACGGGTGCAGCATCTGTTATAGCTGAAATTTGTAAAGAGTTGGGCGCATTGACTGTTGCAGTTGTGACAAGGCCTTTTTCTTTTGAGGGGAAAAAACGTCACAGAATGGCAGAAGAAGGGATCGATCAGTTAAAAGAAGTAGCCGACACCGTAATAACCATACCTAACGATAGATTGAGAGGAATTGCACAGCGAAATGCCAAAATGACCGATATGTTTAAAAAAGCTGATGAAATACTGCTCCATTCAGTCAGGGGAATTACAGACCTTATCATGCTTCCCGGTTTGGTTAATCTTGACTTTGCAGATGTAAGAACAACCATGTCAAAGGCAGGTCTGGCTATTATGGGCATCGGCATTGCAAGCGGAGAGAACCGTGCTATTGAGGCAGCCGAACGAGCCATATCTCATCCGCTGTTGGAAGATATCTCCATTTCAGGCGCCAAGGGTGTTTTAATGAACATAACATCGACCAGTGACTTAACAATGGAAGATATGACCGAAGCGTCCGACCGGATTTATGAAGAGGTAGGCGGTGAAGATGCCGAAATAATCTGGGGGCAGGCCATTGATGAAACGCTTGGTGATGAAATGAGAGTTACTGTTATAGCAACCGGCATCGGTACCAAGCCGGAACCTGAAGCAGCGGAAGTATTAAGGCCGGGTACTCTCAGGGGCAAAATCAGAGACATTACACCTGCCGATATGAGAAATGCAGCCAATTTGGACGAACCGACCTTTGTACGCCGCAAGGAAGCAGCAGGTGAAGCCGCCGGCACCATTTGCAGAGGAGGATACAAAGGAATTGTAATTGACAATAACGATCTTGATATACCAACATTTTTAAGAAGAAAAGCGGATTAGGGTTAAGGGTCGGGATGCTGGAATTTTGAATGAATACGATATCCGATATTTATCCGTATGTTTCATAAAAAATCGTAAGCTTATCAAGAAAAGCGGAAATGACCCGGTCATGGCCGATACAAAAATAATTTGGGAGATTCGGCGCTTTAGGATTTCTGTTTCGAAAAATTTGCGTGAAAATCGGTTGAATATGGCATTTCGGTAGCAACATAATCACGCAGTAAAAGCAAAACATAGATGGTATGGAAAACCAGCAGCAAGGGCAGCAATAAATTTTTTCAATCAGAGCAGGGTACTATACGAAAAGGCTGGCGGGGACGAATTTCCGTGGCCCTTGTATATCCCAATACATATAATGTCGGGATGTCCAATCTTGGTTTTCAGACAACATATGAACTTTTCAATAAAATAGAGCATGTTGTATGTGAAAGAGCATTTTTGTCTTTTGATCATAAGTCGGATAATAAACCCATAACTTCGATAGAGTCGGGAAGATCTATTGCTGATTTTGACATCATCGCATTTTCCGTTTCATTTGAAAATGACTACCTTAATATTTTGACAATTCTAAAAAGAGGAAACCTGCCTCTTTTGTCTGTTAACAGAGATTCCGCCTGCCCTCTTGTTATGGCGGGCGGAGTTGCCTTTTTCTTAAATCCGGAACCTGTTGCACCTTTTATTGATTGTTTTATCATCGGTGAAGCAGAAGGAATACTTAAACGATTTTTTGAAATTTTTAGACCAGATAAAGAAAAAGAATCAAACTTGCGAACCATTGCCCGGAATCTTCCAGGCATTTACATTCCTTCATTTTACGAAGCAGCTTATCATTCTGATGGAAAAATGCTTTCCTTTAAGCCGCTAACCAACGTGCCCGCAAAAGTCAGACGCACGTTTGTCAAAGATATTTCTGATCTTACAACCTGCAGCGTTATATTAACCAACGATACAACATTTAACCAAACTTTTTTAATTGAGACAGGGAGAGGTTGCCCCCATGGATGCAGGTTTTGCAGCGCAGGATATATATACAGACCCCCAAGATTAAGGGATGTTTCTTTGATAGAAAAATCTATCAGGAT
Source organism: uncultured Desulfobacterales bacterium (assembly GCA_964600725.1). Lineage (GTDB taxonomy): Bacteria > Desulfobacterota > Desulfobacteria > Desulfobacterales > CAZRLQ01 > CAZRLQ01. The sequence continues at coordinate 2,115 of CAZRLQ010000015.1, read as the reverse complement.
TGGCGCATCAATTACGGACAAAATAGGTCTTGTTGGCGCAGCTGTAACTGATATACGAGATATAGGAAAACTCTGCAGCAGATTTCATGAAAAAGAGCTTAAATTTTCATTTAGTTCTTTGAGAGCTGACGCACTTGATTCAAATTTTATCGCAGCGCTGAAGAAAAGCAAAGTCAAAACCGCAACAATAGCACCAGACGCCGGATCTGAACGTATGCGCCGTGTAATTAACAAAGGCATTACTGAAGATGATATTATGAATGCCGTGGAAATTCTTGTTGCAGGCGGCATTCCGAATATAAAGCTCTATTTCATGATAGGACTTCCCACAGAAACCGCAGAGGATGTTGAAGCTATCATTTTGCTCTGTAAAGAGATAAAACAAAAGTTTTTAAATTCAAGCAGAGTCAGAAAACGAATAGGAGAAATAACCATCAGTCTCAATTGTTTTGTTCCAAAACCGTTTACTCCTTTCCAGTGGGTTGCAATGGAAGATGTAAAGAGGCTTAAAAAGAAAATAAAAATAATTAAAAATGGATTGAAAAAAGTAGCAAATCTGCACGTTAATGCCGATAATCCTCGCCGGGCCTTAATCCAGGCTCTCTTATCACGTGGTGATCGCAGGGTTTCACAAATTTTGCTGATTGCTTTGGAAAACAGTGGAAACTGGGCAAAAACATTCAAGTCATCTTCAATAGATCCTGCTTTTTATGCATACAGGGAAAGATCCATGGATGAACTCTTTCCGTGGGATTTTATTGATCATGGAATCACCAAAGCCTTTCTTGATGAAGAATACAAAAAAGCTATACAAGGGAAAACATCTCAACCCTGCCCAATGGAATCATGTACTAAATGCGGAGCCTGCAGCAGGTAATTGAAAAAACCTTGACATCATCGGGTTGAGCTTTTATTCTTCCATTTAAATAGTGGAAGAATAAACATAAACATTGTCAGTTCAACCAATAAGTAAACTGGAGATATCTTATGGAAGGGTGCAAAACAGGTACCTGCGGCAATCCTGATCATGCCGCTGAACAGGCTGCTCAAGACGCTGCCGTAAAGGGGTCATTACAAAAAATAAAAAACAAATTTATTGTATTAAGCGGCAAGGGGGGCGTTGGGAAAACAAGTGTTTCGGTTAATCTTGCAATGGCTATTGCTAAAAAAGGTTTGAAAGTTGGAATTATGGATGTGGATATTCATGGCCCTGATGTGCCGGGTATGTTAGGCCTTAAGGGGTTGTTGGATATTGATCAAAATAAAAGACTGACCCCCTTAAATTACTCGGGAAATCTTAAGGCCGTTTCAATTGATTCCATTACCCAAAGCAAAGATGATCCGATTATCTGGAGAGGTCCGCTTAAGCATTCTGTAATCAGGCAGTTTATCGGAGATGTGGAATGGGGTGAACTGGACTATTTGATCATTGATTCTCCTCCCGGCACAGGAGACGAACCCTTGAGCATTGCTCAGACAATTTCCGATGCCAGGGCGATTATCGTCACCACTCCCCAGGAAGTTTCGCTTGCAGATGTACGAAAGTCTATAAATTTCTGTAAAACAGTAAAAATGGATATTTATGGTCTTATTGAGAATATGAGCAGTTTTGTTTGTCCTCATTGTGAAAAGAAGATCGATCTATTCGGATCCGGCGGCGGTCAAAGAACCGCCAAAACAACAAACATACCGTTTTTAGGGGAAATACCCTTTGATCCGAATGTTGTATTGTGCGGAGATTCCGGCATTTCTTACCAGGAAAAATATAAGGATACTCCGGTGACCAAGGCATTTGAAGATCTTGCCGGGAAAATAACGAATCCTAAGAGAAATGTAAAATGATCGATCAGGTTGATCTTCGGATAAGAGAATGGATAAGCGTGATGCTGGAATCGATCGATATCTCATTTAATTTGCCCAGCGATAAATATACCGGGCGAGGTGTAAATGTATTGTAGTTATATTTACAATTACCTAAATTCTGCGAGCGCTGCTTTTGCCTAAGACCTGCCTGCCGCAGGCAGGGATATTGCTTTTCGCATGGTTCCCATGCTCTTTGTGTGAGAACGAGAAAGCTAAAACCGTTAAAAGTGTAAACTGCTTTTGAGCATTTAT